>DAOVFE010000084.1 GCA_030673085.1 Anaerolineales bacterium
ATCGCTACTGCACCCGAGCTTTCCCGTGCATTAAGCAGCCTGCCGCATCCGCTGATTGGAGTTGCGCTTCGCTATTGGCAAATCGATACCGAATTGGAAAAGTGGCAGTTGCAGACAGCTAGAGCACTGGATCAAGTACTGGATGCTTTGACTGGAACTGTGGTATTTGTGCCCTTTCACAATAGCGCCCGGATCTTAGAGAATGATCGCAAAGCTTGTTTAGCGGTTAGAGAGCAGATGCGATTAGCCGAACGGGCCGTTCTGGCGCCGCCCAGCCTGGATCCACTGCAGTGTTTCTTTGCCATGCAGCATTTTGATCTGGTCCTGGGTATGCGTTTACATGCTTTGATTTCGGCCGTGCGGGGGGCAGTACCTTGTGTCGGAATGAATTATGATCCAAAGGTTAAGAGCTTCTTGGATCAGGCCAACCTGGGGGATTATTGTCTGGAGCTTTCGGACATCAAGGCGGATATGCTTGCATCGCGTTTGTTAGCAGCATATCGGAACCGTGATCAATTGCGGTTGGATATGGTTCGGTATGCTGCGGAAATGACCGAAGAAAAGTCTATTAGTGCACAAGAGGCCCTCGATTTAGCCGACAATCCTCCGAAGAGTGCGGCCGGATCCCCTCTCTTATCAGAACTTGTACTGCATAAAACACAGAACCTTGCTCGCATCGAGAACCAGATAGAAGAACTTCAATCTGATTTTGAGGATGCACACAATGATCTTAGAACCATGCTTAAAGAAAGGAAGGCAATCCAAGATCATGTGATTATGCTTAATAATCATCTTAAGGGCATCCGCAACCGTTTTGAAATGACTGCCGATCAACCGGAGCAAGCTGATCAATTACCGGCAGATGCAATAGCAGGGTTGGAGATAGCTCGGCGACGGCTCTCGGATCTGGACGGCTATGTATCAGAAGTCGAGAAAAAGTGGCGTGAAGCTGAGGCAGCTCAAAAGACCATGCGGCAAGAACTTGAATCCCAGTTCTTGGCTCTTGATCAAAAGCTATCAGAGGCTGAACAGAAAAGACGAACGGCCGAATCCGCCCAGCAGCATCTGCAGCAAGAATTCGATAAACTACAACAATCGCGAGGATTTCGTTTGCTGCTCGCAGCATGGAATATAATTTGGAGACTTCGGGACCCCAAACAGCAAATTGTGGAGCTAAGAGATGTCCTTGGATCGTGGGCAGCGAGCTTGCAGAGTCGGCTTGTAAGATTGGGGAAAAAGATAGGCAGCCTGCTCACTTCGCCGTCCAGTAGTATTATGCGTGGGATCTATTGGAAGGTAAGGAAAGCTCTACAGGCTGTAGTTAGTCCAGATGCTGCTGCAAGTGATCTATTAGGCTTTGAGAAAGAAATCGCGAAGTTTGAAAAATTTGTTGCCTCGAGCGATGCGCCGGCGGTTATAGCTATCTTCGCTTCTACACAGCTAATCGAAAGTGAAGGGCAGCGATCAACTAATCTCACATTGGAGCTTTCGCGTCGTGGTTATCCGACTGTTTTCGTTTATTGGCGATGGCATAAGCATGATGTGTGCCCACAGAATCGGCTTACAGAAGGAATTCTTCAAATACCTTATGACGTTGCTGTAAGCCATCCGGGAATGTTGTTTCGAGCTTTTGGCGGGAAAGAGAAGATTGCGATCTTCGAATTTCCACACCCATCCTTTTTTAAGCCATTAGCGGAGGCTCAGGCTGCCGGATGGATCATACTATACGACGCAGTTGATGATTGGGCGGAATTTCACCGTGTTGGACAGGCTACATGGTATGACGAAGGGTTTGAGAAGCATATTGTCGGCGCAGCAGATGCCGTGTTTGCAGTGAATCAGAATATTGCTAATTACATTCGATCCCTAGGCAGGGAGTGGGTGGATATTATTCCAAATGGCGTGTATCCGGGAGTGGAGAGAATCGATCAAGAGCGCCATCTTGAGCAGGGCGAGATTACAATAGGCTATTTTGGTTACCTTGCGGGCGCCTGGTTTGATTGGAAGCTATTGGAGGAAGTAGCTCAGCGCCAACCATCATGGCGGATTTATCTGATTGGTTATGGCGGTGAATCTAAAGGGCTTTCACTACCGGGTAATATCTGTATATTAGGGAAAAAACCGCGGCATCAGCTAGCTTCCTTTGCGGCTCAATGGGATGTGGCCATTGTTCCATTCAAACCTGAACGACTTGCCGCTGGAGCGGATCCAATTAAAACCTATGAGTATCTTGCTATGGGTTTGCCGGTGGTTGTAACTGGAGTATTCCCGCCCGAGGGTGCTGAACGATTCGTTATGCGGGCAAGCGGGACAGATGAATTTATGGCGAAAGTGCGCCAGGCTTCAGCCATAGGAGCTTCAGAAAGATTGCAATGCGTTCAATTTGCCAAGACGTGCACATGGGGAAAACGATTGGACTCTATGTTATCAGCCATCCGGGCCGGCGCTCAGCGAGTGGGTGAGAAGCGGTCGTTGTTTGAGGAGAGCCGGTGAAAGTGCTGTTTATTTATAAATACTTGACGGTTGGCGGAGTAGAAACCGTGCTTCGTGCGCGGTTTGATTACCTTCAGAAATGGAAGATTGATGCGTATGCCTGGTTTCTAGTGGATGGCCCTGGAAGGTCGCTTTTCAAGGGGTTTGAAAAACAAATCGGAATCGGCGGGATTCATGCATTTGCCGAGCATATCGATCATAACCAATACGATCTCCTGGACTCATTAGATACTGAAGAGGTCTTTCCCTTATTACAAAGGCGTCGTCCGGCGCCGAAGATGGTGATTGAGTTTCATACACCCTACCGGGAAAATCAGGCATATTTACGCTCACTGGGTTCTCTAAATGTGGATGCGTTCTTTGTTCCTTCGACTTTTCAGGCAGAAGTTGCAAGATCCAATATTAAAAGGGACGCGGTAATCAAGGTTATTCCAAACCCACTAAACCCCCTTTTCACTAAAGAGCCAGGCCCCTTTTTGCCGGTTCCGCCAAGGCCGGTAATGGGGTGGATTGGGCGGATGGACGATTTGAAGAATTGGCCGGAGTTCCTTCATATCGCCGGCAACCTCAGACGTCGAGGGCAAGATATCGAATGTTGGATTATTGGAGTTCCGGCTGGAATCCCAGTTGCGGATCGGCTCTTGTTGCTGGCCAGGAAAGAGAGAATACTAGATCGGCTTCAGTGGTTTCGAGGAGTCCCTCACAAGCAGATGCCAGCATTTCTAGACGCTATTCGGGATTCCGGTGGCGCGGTTATCTCGACCTCGCGCGGCGATTCTTTTGGTATGACGATTGCGGAAGCCATGGCGCGTTGCTGCGCGGTAGTCGTTCCTTCAGAAGGCCCATTTCGTGAGTTTGTGAGTGCAGGAGAGGATGGCTTCTATTATCATCCTGGAAATCCAGAGGATGCTGCAAACAAGATTGAAACGCTGCTGACAGATGACAAGCTGCGGGAGAAATTCGGCCATCATGGTCGAAATCATATCCTACAGCAACATGATCCCAATCATGCGATCGGCGTATTGGCAAAAGAGCTTCATTCGATTGCAGGCTGCTGATTCTAATGATGCGAGAAGAGAGATCCATTTTCCTACTGGTGGCCGCTTTTTTCAGTGGACTCATAGCATCTCACTTCATCTACTTATGGGAATAAGGCAGAATTCCCCGGCATGCGACGCACGCTATCGCTTGTTATTGGCCTTCTTCACCTTAGCATGGGTTTTCTATTTCTAGCCTCGTCGCAATAATTTTGTGTTTCTGTGGTAGAAATTATTTTTTTTATATAACTTGGATTCAAGTGTCTAGTGCAACAAGCTCCTCAGAGAATACCTCATGAGGGGTGAGAAAATCAAGTCGTTTGCGAGGTCGATGGTTGAGCTGATGCATAATGATAACCAGCTCCAGCTGATCAACGTCATCCAAGCGTCGTTTCTTGGGTAAATATTGTCGGATCAATCCATTCGTGTTCTCATTTGTGCCTCGTTCCCAGGAAGAATAAGGATGAGCGAAATAAACTTCTGCTCCGGTTTGCTCAGCGATCTGGGAATGATGAGCGAACTCTTTGCCATTATCAACAGTCAGTGTTTTTACATGCGATACAGATTTCAACAACATGGCGGCTTGGACTTCAACCCGGCTGGCTTCTCTTTTTGGGAGCGCACCCAGAAGGGTGTAGCCAGATTTGCGCTCAACCAGGGTTAGTACTGCGCCTTTGTGTAGTGCTCCAATGATTGTATCTCCTTCCCAGTCTCCTAAACGACTGCGGTCTTCAACAATCCCCGGTCTCAGATCAATACTGACCCGATTAGGGATTATTCCCCTGCGATCTCTGCCATTTATGCGCTTTCTCCGCTTTTTTTGACAGCGCAGATGCCTCCACAGGTCTCCTCCTGAACGTTTATCATCATAAACGTACTGGTAGATCCATTCATGACTGATTGCATATCCTGCTTTTTTCAACCGACCTGCTATTTGCTCCGGGCTCCAGTCCATGCGCAGCTTTTCTTCTACCAGTTCCCAGACAGCCCTTTGAATCCTGGCTTTTGCTTTCTGCTGTCTGGATTCAGCGAACCTGTGCGCTTGCTGTGGCTGGTATCCTCGTCCGCCTCGATTTCGTTTTAGTTCCCGGTATACCGTTGAGCGATGTACTCCAACCACCTCTGCTATTTTTGATTGTGAATGTGCTGTTTTCAACAACGTATAAATCTGGTATCGTTGTATTTGAGTGAGTTGTGTGTAGGTCATTGTTCTCCTTTGATTTGCCGATCTTGGAGACTATCCTACACCATCTCACTCACTTTCTTTTCTCTTTGTTGCACTTGATAGTTGAATCTAATCCTTCTAATCATCTCTTATCCGAGGTGTACACAACATAGAAACGTTGCATGCAATGCCGCTTCCTTCAATTACACGATTTCATTCGACAAATCGCCAGTTGACTTGCTGCTGCTCCCAAAGGTCAAGCCCAAAGCCAGAAGCAAGCCGCCGGCGATCGCGATGATTAAACCGCGAACCAATAATATTTTTTGGCTTCTGCTAACTATCCTATAAAAAAAGGCCATCAGCATGCTTTTATCCATCATCATTGGCCATTGTTGTTCTAGGAACAGTTGGAACAAAGTTTTGCCCATAAAAGCAGGCGTGATCAGCGCTATTGGAATTATAAGAAGCCCTGAACTCAGTAGTGGTATTCCCCACCATAAACCGAGCTCTCTCCAGGATCGAATGATCAGCGCCATGATCAGTCCCATGAGGATAACTGGAGCCAGCCAACTCCATTGCATAATAGCGTGAACCAGCCTGAGCATTTCTCGCGCCCTCACAAGATCCCCCGTCATCTGAGCATCCCCCTGATTATCCAGCAGCAAGATCTCTGGCGGCAAAGCATGATACTCTTCAACTAACCAAAAGGCTCCTCTATTAACTAGATCACGCTTCAGTGCTGGCTCTGCAGGACGACATGCAAACTGGACATCCCCCTCGCTAATCGAGAATTCAAGCAATTGCTGTGGAGTACATAGCGGCCAGGTACTGATTATTAAATTCGCTGCATCTTCGGCTTTAGAGAAGTCCATCGATGCCGAAAGAGAATCTAGGTCTATCAAGATTTTGGGTTGCTCATTCTCTTCAAATACCCATCTATAAAATACATTTATAGAGCCAATTACTTGATCCCTGATCCAATCTGATGGAAGGAGCATTTCAATTAGCTCTCGGCGTTCTTCCGGGCCAAGCTCCATTATTGCTCGGTTCAAGGATAGAGGTGTATTGCTTCCATCATCAAACCATTCGTCTTCCATGATCTGGCTGATTAGCCAGTCTTGTACAAAATCAGAATCGGCCAGGACATCTGCTACCATGTTGGTCATTATTTCAGGGGAAAAAAGCACTCTAGACAAGCTGTTGGAGAGCATACTAATAGAAAGTGTAATCACGACGAGGACTGCCGCAATAATAGCCAGAATCTTTGCTATACTTGCCAAGAGACTTTTTGATTTCTCCATTATTCACCTCTCGCTTTAATCCATGCTAAATATGTCCTGTATCTTCATAATTAACGAGAAAGAGATCTACAGTGTAAAAACCGAACAGCTGATGGCATCATTATATTCAATCTTTATTACGATGAAACCATAAGGTAAACGAATATTCGCAGCATCAGAAGGAACGCTCGCTTCTAGATAATGCAGGTTTGTATATAGCCTTAGTGGTGATAAACGGAGAATGTTGAAAAATTACTTGTCTCAAAAACAGTTGGGCAGATAAGGAATGAAAGCTCCGCTCCTACCCTATATCTACTAGCTTATTGCTAATATTTCCTCTTTTTCAGCACTCTCTAGCTGCAAATCTCTGAATTAGCGAAAGGATTCCATTAGTTTTTTTAGGCTTTCCTCAGAGGGACGCAGTTCTTTATTCGATAGATGAGCAAGCGGAGTATCAACTAAGTTCTCTACTTCCTGAAGTATTGGTTGATCATCGTTTATATAAATTAACCCAGTCACTAAAATATTCTGCGCCATGGTTTCTTCCAAAAGCACAACCGCTTCCATTCGATTGGTTGGATCATAATCACGTCCAAGTTTTTTAAGTATCAGCTTAGAGCCATCATGCATTTTAACAGTCTCAACCTCGCCAGGTCGATAATCGACGACAATCTCCTCCTTTTTCGGCACCATAGTAACATCATGTAGGGGATCCTCATGCTGTTTTCCCCAAGCATAGCTTTTGGATGATTCATCTCGATTATTAAATGTGACGCAAGGGCTAATAATATCAAGCACTGCCGTTCCCTCGAATACTAACGCCGCCTTGATTAGCTCCTTAACCTGACGTGGATCGCCAGCAAAGGATCGAGCCACGAAGCCGCAATTAGCCGCCAATGCTTCCAAACATACATCCACCGGCTTGAAGGGGTTTTTACCCTGCTTTTTAAGAACCTGTCCTTTTTCAGCGGTTGCTGAGAATTGGCCTTTAGTTAGGGCATAAACCCCGTTATTTTCAACAATATAGACCATCGGCACGTTACGGCGTAACAGATGGATAAATTGCCCAATCCCTATACTGGCGGTATCGCCATCACCACTGATGCCAATGCACGTCAACGAACGGTTGGCAACTACTGCACCTGTCGCCAACGATGGCATCCGGCCATGAAGACCGTTGAAACCATGCGAGCGGCCCAGG
>DAOVFE010000342.1 GCA_030673085.1 Anaerolineales bacterium
AAAGAAACTAGCTGATACGCCCGCTATTAGGCAAGGGCGGGTTTTAAGACTCGATGGACGGCTAATTTTTTGGTATGGAACCCGTATGGCATGCGCTCTTGCAGATTTACCCCCGGCGCTTGAAAAATCATCCCGGGCAAAATAAATATAGGAAATGCAAAAATTAATTTATTCGACGAGAATTAAACCTGACCGCAGCTTATAAATCCCCCACAACCCGCGCAAATTACTGTCGTTGGCTATCACTCGCTGATGGGTAGTGCGAAGCCAAAAGGCTTCGCGAAGAAGCCTATCGGCTTTATGAAGGGGGCGTCGTTCTTTATAAGTGGTTTTTCTTACCCGGGCTTGGTTAGGGTGTAGCTGTTGGCTCAGGCGCCGCACCCGACCATGCAAATACGCGTTGCGAGCTGATCGCACCTGCAGATTCATATAGTGGATCACCGGCGGCATCCGTACCTAACTGTCGTACTGTAGTCACCGACCAGCGGAAGATATGCGGCAGGGCCTCATTGGGTCGGAATGAAACCGGAATGATGTACTTCGTATCAGTGACGGTATCGCGAATACGCTGAGTGCCGCTACCCTCGGTGATATCCTCGATCATGACCCTGTAAACCTCATTTTCTTGCAATTGAGCAACGGAAGCCCATTGCAGCGTTATCGTATCATTGGCCAATGAGAAAGAAGCTCCATCTTGTGGCAATAGCAGGTTCGGGGCCGGGTAAGGCGGCGGAAGTGTGGGCGTAGGAGTAGGTCCGGTTGTAATCCGCTTGCAGAGTGGGATCTTCAGGACCTGACCCTCAAACACAGTATCGGAAGTCATACCGTTGTAGTCTTTGATTCCCTGAATTGAGACATTGTAATTCATCGCAATGCTCATCAACGTATCGTTGGCTTGCACAGTATAATCGACCTTCTCGCAGGCGGCTTCTGTGGCTTCTACAGGTTCAAGGGTGGCGGAGGGAGTTGGAGCCGGAGTTGGTGTGGGTTGCGGAATTAGAATCGTCTTGCCGGGAATTAAAAGGCATTGTGTGCCCAGGCTGTTTAGCTCAATGATGGAACGGACCGAGGTGTTATAGAAACCTGCGAGAGCCAGGCAGGTGTCGCCTTCGGCTACTGTATATTCGATTGGTGGAAGCGGTGTCATGGTTGGTTCTGGCGAGGCAGTATTGGTGGGCTCTGGCGTATTGGTCTGCGTCGTCGTTGGGGTGATGGTTACGGTGGGAGTAGTCTCCTGTCCGACGCCAGTCAAGCGTATGACAGCGAAAGTCATGCCAGCCGCCAGCAAGGCAAAGACAGCCAGCAGAATCAGCGCCAGCGGGAGAGAAAGGGTAATTTTAGAGCCTGTGCCGCTGAGAGAGGCGCTTGATTCTGGTTTTAGATCTGTGCCGCAAACAAGGCATCGGGTGGCATTTTTGCTTATGCGTGTCCCACAGGTGGGACAGACACGGGTATTTTGATCTGATTCTTGCTTTTGATCATTCATAGTTTATCCGTTTTCGGATAGGCTGTCCGAACTGGTGAATTATACCAGCACCGGCGTCTCGTCCCAAGGTGTGGTGAAAGATCCATTTGAAACCATAGGCATAGTTATTCTATGTCCCTTCTTACAGACAAAAAACAAAGATGCCCCACATTGTACCAACCGCGCTGTCGGTTGCTGCAGGGTTCTTCACTTATTACCGGCTAGTCCAAGCTGCGGGGCAATGCTGCGCATGGATTGAATGACTCGTTCGATATGCTCCCCAAGGTCCACTTTAAGATCCGATGTCCCTTGCTCGATTTGTCTTCTATTGATGCCGGCGGCGAAGCGGGTGTCATTCCACTTCTTACGCACCGATTTAGGCTTGAGGTCATAGAGCGAGTGAGAAGGTCGGATGAGCGCAACGGCGGTTATCAGGCCGGTGAGCTCATCGGTGGCGTAGAGTGCGTGTTCCATGTTAGTCACTCTCGGAACGCCGGTGTGATCAGCATGGCTGAGAATACAACGGATGATCTTCTCGGGGATGCCCCTGGCGCGCAGAATCGGCGCGCCTTCTTGAGGGTGCTGATCCATAGTAGGGTGGATTTCCCAATCAAAATCATGAAGCAGGCCGGCCAAGCCCCATTCATCTGGGTTTTGGCTGAAGAAATTGGCATAGTCCCGCATCGCAACCTCAACGGCCAGCATATGGCGGATCAAGCTTTGGGAATTAACATATTCCTGAACGATTTGAAAAGCTTCGCTACGATTCATGATATCTTTCCATTGAGGTATGTGTTATGCCAATAATAGCTGCAAAGTGTTACGAACGTATTCGTGAAACATCCCAAAACGCGCGGCAATTAGAAGTACTTTTCGCTTACGTAACTTTAATAATATTGATGTAGCCAGATTCTACCAGAAGTAGGGTCATGAAAATGGAGTGTTGAAAAGGAGAAATACTATTGCCATGGGGGTGTTGAAAAACATATTTGCCCATAAAAGCGTGTCCATTTCGGCAAGTGAAGAAGGGGCTGTCCCAAAAGGCGGGTCGGTAGAGAGCTGGCCCAATTGCACTGAGTAAATTAGTCGCGAAGTGGGGAGTTTATGCTTGATTATTACAGAATCTGGCTCATTGATGGGGATGATAATCGCG
>DAOVFE010000346.1 GCA_030673085.1 Anaerolineales bacterium
ATCAGCACCGGCTTGCTGGAGGGGTTCAACAGTCTCATCCAGGCTGCCAAATCACGTGCACGTGGATACCGAACAAACCGTAATCTCATCACCATGGCCTATCTCATTGCTGGACAGCTTAAGTACAACTTACCCACATGAAATAGCGAGGAGCCACCTTTATAAACCTTATAGAATAACCCTCTTTCGGTTGGAAAATCTTTACTTCGCCAATTTTATGGGAAAAAGCCAAAATAACCCGCAGCTTGCTGCGGGAATGAATAGCAAGCGGGGGTTTGGGGGTGAAAGCCGCCATATTGACTTTTTCCTTGGAAGATGCCCCGCAGCAAGCTGCGGGGTTCTTCACTTTCCGTCAATATTAGATACGCTCATCCGGGAATAAGACCTCGATTGCGGCTCCTCACGAACAGCTATGCGGCTATTGATCGATTCATAAAATCCTTCATTTCCTCAAATCGGCTGAGATATTCCCGACAGCATCGATGTCCTTCACGCCCCAACTTGCCTTTCAGATCTGGTCTGGCACGTTACTTGCACCTTCATTCATGAGTTCATCTGCTTGACGTTCTTATTTGCCTATGCTAGTATGCCCAGTGGCGCTGACGTGGGCCACTCGGTATTGAAATGTAGGAGGATCTAATGAATAGCCATCGTCTGCGGATATTAGCACTTCCTTTACTAATTATCCTTGCGATGCTAATTGCATCATGTACCCGTTCGGCGTCTACGCCACCTCCTACCCAGGGGGTGGGAGGCACACCAGTTGCACAAACCGGACAGCAAGCCACAATGGAGGCTGTCCGTGCGGCGCTATTGACTCAAACTGCACAGGCTGCCAATGCGGGCGCCGATTATACAGCGACGCCGACCGCTGTCGATGCAACTGAGACGCCTGTACTCGTTCCTACCCTAGAGGGTAGCACTGCGACACCTTCAGGCGAGAATCTAACCCCCACCGAAGCCTCAGGCGCAACTATCGAATATATCGTTCAGCATGGCGATTGGCTTTATTCGATCGCATACAATTTTAATGTCGACCCCGAAGACATTATCCAACTTAACAACCTACAGGCCCCCTATGAACTAGACACCGGCCAAGTCCTGCTTATCCCAACCGAAGGGTCGAGCGGCGCTTCACCGACCAATACTGCTCTGGCCGGCGGCACCGAATATACCGTACTGGCAGGCGAGTGGGTCTATTCGATTGCACGAAAATTTGGCGTCGAACCTCAAGCAATCATCGATCTAAATGGCTTGGTTTATCCCTTTACTCTCTATCCCGGCGATGTGATCAAGATTCCGTAAATAAGGCTACTAGAAAAAAGCAGCCGCCGGTAGAAAAAGCCCGTTTTTGCATTTGGCCTTTTTAGTACAGTCAAAAATCCAAAGCAAGAGCTAGGCATCGATGGATTTTCTGGAGCGATCATCTAGGATCACAAAGTGATCCCGGTCGCTCCTCTTTCTTGGAGAGAAATATCGATGGATTATGGCGTGATCCACTCAGAAATCGTATACGAGGGAAAAGTTTTTAAAGTCCGCGTCGATAGGGTACGTAATCCCTCCGGCAAAGAAATGCAAGCTGATGTAGTCGAACATCATGGCTCGGTTACATTATTGCCTGTCGATCATAAGCAGCTAGTATGGTTTGTACGCCAATATCGCCATCCAATCCGCACCAGCCTTCTCGAATTGCCTGCGGGAACGATCGAAGCGGGAGAAGATCCCGAGATGTGCGCCATCCGAGAATGCCGCGAGGAGATCGGAATGACGCCCGCAAAACTAACCAACCTGGGCGGCTGCTTTCTGGCTCCCGGTTACTCAAGTGAATTCAATCATATCTTTCTGGCCGAGGATCTATCTGCTGCCCCGCTTCCTCCAGACAAAGACGAGGATTTAAACATCGAACGCATCCCGTTTCAGGAAGTCAAAGCTATGCTTTTTCAAGGGACCATAAAGGATGCCAAATCAATTGTCGGCCTGACCCTGGCGCTGCAGCACTTCCAGATGATCTAGCGCGCTACCGATAGGTATTCCGCTTAGAGCTCTTATAAATTGCAGCCTTCAACCCAAATCGCTAAACAGCGCTTGCTGTCGTTCGCTTGAGGGCAAAGACCGACTGAATAGCAGCCGGGGTTTTAGGGACACAAGCCTCCAATAGGGCTTTTTCAATGTAGGTCGGTTATAGCCTGCATCTCGTCTAGCAGTCGGCTGCGCTCTTTAGCAGAGGATTCTTAGTAGCGCTTTTTCATCTTGCGTTAATACTTGCGCTGCTCATTTATAGTCATTTCATCATCGGCGGACATGGCTCCTTCGGTAACATTTTCTTTTGAGAGAACCATTATCCTTCGGTAACATTTTAGATGAGTGAATGCGTCCTATAGACGATAAACTCGATGCTATGGTATACTAACTCGCCGGGCCGCCCGGAGTAAATGACAAAACCCTCAAAATTCCTTTAGGGATGTCCTTTAGGGACATCCCCCATTGCCGAATTTTGCCCCTTCGGGTGCGGGTTTTGTTTAAATATTCGCTCAGGACTATCGCCCTGCAGTGCCTACGGCCCTGGCC
>DAOVFE010000392.1 GCA_030673085.1 Anaerolineales bacterium
CTGCGGAGGAGGTCTGTTAATCGCAATATTCCTCATTGTGATGGTCGAAGTGGGGCTCCTGATTACAATCCTATACGGCAATGATGGAGGGGAGCAGCAGCGGCTGATCGGACCTCCAAATGCAAACCCAACCTTAAGCCGTTGCGCTAAGACGATCTCTTCAAGCTTTGACCTATGTTCTCAAAGGTGAGCTTGCATAGTTTGGAGGATATTGCTCATTATCTTATAGTAATCGTATGATTGCACTGATAAAAGGTCATCTCTTTACGATAGCATCTTCTTATATAGGCCCGAGGGTGAAGCCCACACGCCGCGTATATTATTCTCTTTCTCGATTTTGATCTTTTTTAGTTGATTCCATATAGAGAACGATTGATTATCTGATCTTGGTACTCGGGTGCCAGCTCGCAGAAATAGCCTGACCATCCCCAGACTCGAACGATGAGATTCATATGTCTTTCGGGGTGAGCTTTTGCATCAATTAAGGTCTCTGCGTTTAGGCTGTTCAGCTGCAATTGTTGACAGCCGAGTTGTGCGAAGGTGCGGACAAGCAGTGCAACTTTGCGGATAGATTCGGGGTTGCGAAAGACCGAATCCGAAAGCTCAATTGTTATTGGACCGCCATTGCAGATTCGATGATAATCAATCTTACTGAAGGATTGGAAAATGCTGATTGGCCCATCGGCGTGGATGCCAGGAGAGGGGGCTAGATTCGCACTGAAGAAGTCGCCATTATTACGGCCGTCAGCAGTAGCACCAACAATAGGCTCTCTCATTCCGGGATTACCTCTGGCCAGCCACATATAATACATTGCCGAGCCAGAGCCTGGACGGATGATACCCCCGCGCCCGTTATCCTCGTAGGCTTCACAGGCATCTGCGAAATCATTGAAAAGATCGACTAATATTTTGTCGGCGAGATCACTATTCTTGCCAACTTTAGGGCCCTCATTAATAAGCTTTAGACGAAGAGAATCATGGCGCTCATAATTCGAATTGAGTGCATCAAGCAATTGGGAAGAATTGACGCTTTTATCAATAAAGACAAACTGTTTAACTGCGGCTAGGCCATCAGATGCGTTGGCTGAACAAGCGCCATGGATTCCAAAGTTATTATATTTGAGCCCCTTTGAAAGATCGCGCCCTTGTTCAAGAGGGCCATCCATAAGAACCGAGAAAAATGGGGCAGGTGGAAGAAGCAGGAACGAATAGGCGTTAGCAAGATTTTCAACTTGGTCGTGGATATTACTGGAGACTCGTTTCATTATGCCAGCAAAGTTATCATGTGCAGCAAGTCCTTCGCGAATAGCTTTATCGGCAGCAGCAGGGAATGAAACAGCGCCAATGTTGACAATTTCCATTCCCTTGCCAGGGATAATAAACTCCCAACAGGCGGCGACTGTGTAATCACGAGCATCCTCGAGGTCGTAGCCATGAGAGACAAGCGCGGGTATAGCGACATCGTCGTTAGAGTATTGAGGGAAACCTAAGCCCTTTTTTGTCAGTTTGGTAGCAAGAAATAAAAGATCCAAGTCGGTGTTGCTGGTAATGCGAAGATTGATCTTAGGATCTATCATAGCCACGTCTTCGCCAACGCGGAGGACCATGCGGGTCAATTCGTTACAACCGTCGCTGCCATCGGGTTTTACGCCGCCGACAATTAATGTTTGACCGTTATCGCCGGGCTGAACACCGGGAAATAGGTCGCTATCTTTATTTAGCGAGATAAAGAATTCAGCCAGGAGCTCCTCAGCAGAATCCATATCAAGTATACTAGTTTTTAGATCTTTTTGTAGATAAGGCCACATGTATTGATCGAAGCGGCCTAAACCAACCTGGTAATGTCCGCTAAAGCAAACGACGGCATGCAAGAGCCGAAGCGATTGAAGAGCTTCCCGGAATGATCGGGGGCAGCGAGCGGGTACATTTTCAAAGATGCGTGCGATCTCAAATTGACCAATTTGACGTGCAGTAGTTGCATATCTAGCAGCCAGGTCAAGCACGGAGTCGATAGTTTCAATTGCACAATCGAGGAACACAACCGCCTCCGGATCATGGGCCAATCGATTGCGGCTCTCCAGTGCTACCTTGCGGCGTCCGAGCAAACCCTGGGAGAGAGCCATTGGCCAATCAGGGCAGATATTGTTAATTGGTCCAAGCTCATGAAGTGTCCTGTTTTTAG
>DAOVFE010000117.1 GCA_030673085.1 Anaerolineales bacterium
TGTTCTCGGTGCCGCATGAACCTACGATAGCTATGGTGCAGGAAGGGGTACGATTGGCGCGATTGGCGGCATGCGATATGGCGATTGGGCTCGGTGGTGGAAGCGTGATCGATGCCGGAAAGGCCATAGCTGCAATGTTGACCAATGAAGGCGATCTATTGGATTACCTTGAAGTAATTGGTAGGGGCCAAAAAATCAGCAAGCCTTCTGCGCCATACATCGCTATTCCAACAACCGCCGGCACCGGCGCAGAGGTAACCAGAAATGCGGTGTTGTCCTCTCCGGAACACCAGACCAAGGTTAGTTTACGCAGCCGGTATATGCTGCCACGGCTGGCAGTAGTTGATCCAGAGCTTACTTACAGTTTGCCCCCGGATGTAACTGCATTTACAGGGCTGGATGCGCTTACTCAGCTTATTGAGCCCTATGTTTCTCATTTGGCTAATCCACTCACGGATGCGCTTTGTCGCGAGGGAATGAGCCGGGTGGCGCGCTCGCTGCGTAATGCCTATCACAATGATCGGGATAAGGCTGCGCGCCAGGACATGGCTATTGCCAGCCTTTTTGGCGGATTGGCGCTGGCCAATGCTAAGCTTGGAGCAGTGCATGGCCTAGCTGGTCCACTTGGAGGGATGGTTTCGGCTCCGCACGGGGCTTTATGCGCGGCGCTGCTTCCGGCGGTCATGGCCGAGAATGTATGTGCCCTTGAAAAGCGCCAACCTGAAGGCGAGGCTCTGAAGCGTTATGCCGATGTGGGGGCTATTCTAATTGGCGATCCGGGCGCAACACCGGCAGATGCTTGCGAATGGACGGGCGAACTCTGCCGGGATTTGGGAGTTCTCGCTTTAGGGGCATATGGACTTACTGAAAGTGAGTTCCCTATATTAATCACAAAAGCCAAGGTTTCAAGCAGCATGAGGGGAAATCCGATCCAGCTTACTGATGATGAACTAAAGAAAATCCTTCTCGAGTCTTTATAAGCATATCATCCATCTACATTCATTCTTGAGACGACGTTCTTCAATTGTGATTCAGTCATATTTTTTATCCTGTTCTTCGTAATTTACAAATGTACTGTCGGCTAGATGGAGGTAGATAGAAATGACAAGTATCAAAAGCTCGCACGCGGCTTATATCCCTCTCGCCTTCGCAGTCTTTTCGATAATAGTCTCAGCATGCATAACCAGCACTTCGCCAGCAGCTACAAGTTTGCCCGCCCTTCAAGTTAGAGCCCTCTCAAAGGAGAGTTGTTCTACTGTTGTGCCAGAACCGCCTTCTATGGCTAATCTTGCTCAAAGGCCAGAAGGCCTTCTTGGTGGTGGAACAGTGCCAAGTGGTGATTTCTTCTTTGACCTTTGGCTATATTGCGATAAGGAATTAAGCCCAGAGAGCTCATTTCTGTCTCAATATAGTGATATTGCCGGATTGGGAATGCATTATTCCTGGCTATACAACGGTCCAGGTATTGAAGGCCAAGTCGAAGAACTGCGGGGTTTTGAAGACGATATTAAATATTGTCGCGGATTCGATGGCGGAATTTCTACAGGAAGTATGGGTTCATATACTGGAGGTATACGTTTCCCGGACAGAGATTTTTCAATTCCTTCTGAAGATCCGATTCGCTTCTACTTGGAAGTCCGAACAGCTCAAGGAACGTTTGGTGCGATAATATCTTTCGTGTTGGAGCAAGGACCAGATGGTCTTGATCTGAGCAATATGCACGTAGAACCATTATTGTTGGAGAAATGATCAAGAGCTCCGCTTCTTATAGCATGAAAAGCGCATATGTCTTACCAAGGGAATATCCGTGCCATTCATACATGCCTCAAGACATGTTCTCGATATTTTAGACTTGGCAAGTTAGTCCGCAGTTTCTGAAATGTTGGATTGTCCTACTTGGATGACGCATAAGGTATTCCTAACGGGTTTACTTGACCTGATTATTGTCTTTATGCTAGGATGCAGTATATGATCATCTCATAGGTGAAAGAGATGCACCGTTCGGACATAGTACAGGCTGCTACGCTCCTTTTCAGCGAAAAAGGCTACTATGCCACTTCCATGAAGGATATTGCCAGAGCTGTCCATTTACGCGAAGCCAGCTTATATCATCACGTAACAAGCAAGCAGGAAATACTGCTGACTGTTCTTGATCAAGAGCTCGATAGCATCAGCTCAGATGTATCCGCAGTCGCCGATTCGGCGCTATCGCCGGAGGAGAAACTTCGTTCGGCCATGCAAGTCTATATTGGCCGATTAAGCCAAGATATCAATTTATCGACTCTTTTATTATTGGGATATCGAACCCTTGAGCCCCGTCTACGAGCGCAGCATATCGAGCATCGTGATCGGTTTGAGCAGATTTGGCGGCATATTATTCGAGAAGGAATAGAAAAGGGCATATTTCGGGAGGTTGACGTTTCGATGGCAACATTTGCCATCCTCGGAATACAAAATTGGATGGTTGCCTGGTATAGAGAAGATGGCCCTATGAAGACCCTTGAACTGGCTGATCGATTTTCTGATTTTATTCTGAGAGGCCTGCGTATCGATCGATGATTAAACTAGAAGGTGTTCCATCTGTATCTGAAATTTCTGCTCTCGCTTGAATTTTTCCTTAGATGGCTGCGTTGAAAGAAACCTAAATGCGTGATAGTTAGTGGCATGTATGGTGCGCGGGCTTAGCCCACACACATACATACCACTTTTACAAATGTCAACTGCTTAAATAATTAGACTCATAGATACTAGAAGACATTCGCGGTAGTAATCTTTTAATGGATGAAAGGCATGGATAATTCGTGGGTGTGCTGGGCTGAAAAACAATTGCTATCTATAGGAAAATATAATGCCTGAAGAAACTACGGTTGCAGAATTAATGAATTCGATTCCTGATTACTTTGTGCCGGAGAACGCGAAAGGCATTTCTATGTCGGTTCAGTTTTTATTTAACGGCGAGAAAGGTGGAGACTGGGTCGTATGGATCAAGGACGGCAGCTGCACAGTTGAAGAGGAAACAATAGAAAATCCTTCGCTAACCCTCATGACTACCGCCGAGGATGCCCTTCTAATATTTTCAGGGAAGATGGATCCGATGACCGCCTATACATTCGGCAAACTGAAATTTCGGGGGAATGTCTCTTTAGCTATGAAGATGATGAATTATTTTAAGATGCCCCGTTAGCCGTCTCTAATTGCACGAATATTGGCTATAAAAGATCAGAGGCCCGCCAGGACTAATTCGATTCGGTGGATGTGGGCCTGGTTGGGATCGAATCCCAATGCCAACAATACCTCATCCGGTCGTCCGGTAGCACCTTCGCGAGCAGTTAGAACCATCTCGAGTTGAACAACTCCTTGCGCACAGTTATTACTCTGAATTAATTTGATTAATGGGCGCAGATCGTATTTTTTACCGCGCCGCATTCGCGGCATTGTGGCGGCGGAAAGTAGTGCCTGGATTCGGGATTGCAGATCACTATCTGGAAGATCGGAGGAAAAAGTCGACAGGTAGCGCAGGGCAGAAATCTGCTTTTGCAGCTTAGGAGCGTTAAACGGAATGGGATCTATTGTGTGAATTTCCAGTCCCGGGGGTGACGCCTTCTGAATGGCATCCAGCAAGACCTCAGGAGAAATGGATTCTTCAAGTTGGATATCGGTGAACTCGCATTCGCTGGTCCAGCCTAGTGGGAGAGCAGCGCCTATATTAATGCGAGGGTGCGGGTTGAATCCCTGTGTGTAAGCCAGCGGCAGCCGGGCGCGACGGAAGGTGCGCTCCCAACAGCGTTGAAGGTCGAGATGGCCGGTGAAGCGCATTGCGCTGGTTTTACTATAAGTTATCCGATAACGGTAGCGTTCTTGATCAGTCATCATTGGTTTTAGGTGGTAATGCAGAGGAAAGCATATCTCTTCTGTCAGAGGACTTTATTTCGGGACATTTCCAGATATTGCCCGGATTCTCTCGGCGGAGGTCAGCAAATTTAGATAGGATGCCGCAAGAAGAGCAGTGATTCCGGCAATCGGGCCTGATTCGACCTTGAAGGCTCCAGCGATAATCCTCGGCTAAGTATTCCTTGCGTAGCCCAGCATCAATATGATCCCAAGGAAGTGTTTCATCGATTGAGCGCTCGCGACTAGCATAAAAAGCGGGATCGAGACCGGAAAGATTGAATGCCTGCATCCAGCTCTCGTAATTAAAATGTTCTCGCCAGGCGTCGAATCGGGCGCCGTTTTTCCAAGCCAACTCGATCACCTGACATAGTCGGCGATCGCCGCGCGAGAGCCATGCTTCAAGCATTGTCTGCTTGGGATCGGTCCAATTTAGCTTTAGACCGCGGCCGCGCAATTCGCGGCGAAGCAAAGCTTGCTTAGCTTCAATCTGATCGGGAGCAGCGCAGGGGACCCATTGGAAGGGCGTGTGCGGTTTGGGGACAAAGGTGCCGATGCTGGCGTTGACTTGCGCCCGTTTACCCAGCACTTTATAGCCTTCGGCGAGTATGGATTTGCATAGTTTGACAATCGCTTTAATGTCCTCATCGGTCTCAGAGGGTTGCCCTATCATAAAGTAGAGCTTGATAGTATGCCATCCGTGGGAATAGATCTCATGCACAGTTGAGAGGACCTGCTCACTGGAGATCGGCTTATTGATGACCTTGCGCAAGCTTTCGGTAGCAGCTTCTGGCGCTAAAGTGAAGCCGCCACGGTGTGATTCTCCCTGAAGCAGGTTCATAAGCTCAATGGAGAATGATTCAATCCGTAAGGACGGCAATGAGATGTTCAAGTGCCGGTTGCTAAAGCGCTGGTTGATTGTCTTTAATAGTTTAAGGATATTTTCATAATCAGATGATGAAAGTGAGAGCAGGCCAACTTCTTCATAACCTGTCTGCTGAAGCGCTTGATCGATGGCGGTGACAATCTCATCCACCGGCCGTTCTCGAACCGGCCTGGTGATCATTCCCGCCTGGCAGAAGCGGCAGCCCCGAGTGCAACCCCGCATGATTTCAATTGGGATACGATCGTGGACGATCTCGATATAAGGGACGATGAAGTCTGTCAATGGCGGAGGAAGCTGGGGGACAATACGCTTGAGCACCGGCATTCTAGCTTCTGGCGTCAGGGGCTGAATACTAGAAATCACGCCATCATTATGGTAGTGTACTTTATATAGCGAAGGTACGTACACACCCGATATTTGGGCAAGCTGGCGTAGGAAGTCGCGGCGCGATCGCCCGCTCGCTTTCCATGCAAGCGCTTTCTGGGCAATATCAAGGATGACATCCTCGCCATCGCCAATCACAAAAGCATCGATGAAATCCGCCATAGGTTCAGGATTAAAAGCTGCATGGCCGCCGGCAATAACGATCGCATCCTTGCGGCTGCGTTCGACGGTGTGTAGTGGTATACCGGCCAGATCCAACATGTTTAGTGCGTTGGTGTAAAGCGTTTCGTAGGGCAATGATATGCCAAGCAGGTCGAAGTCGGCAATAGGATGTTTGCTTTCGAGTGAATAGAGGGGTACTTTATCCTTACGCAGGGCGGCTTCCATATCGATCCATGGCGAATAAACACGCTCGGCCAAGATATTGGGCTGGCGATTAAGAATATCGTATAGGATCGCGATCCCGAGGTTTGACATGCCCAGGTCATAAATATCGGGGAAAGCCAGGGCCACTCGTAGCGAAATCCGATCCCAATCCTTGACAACTTGGTTCAGTTCACCTCCGGTGTAACGACCGGGTTTCTGTACTGTTGGCAGGATCTGTTTCAATGATTGTTTAATGAATTTCGGGCCCATAATCACCACTCCTGACGATTATAATTGGACACGTCAGGGGTGATATTATAGCATGCGGTCGACTTGGCGAATTCCTTTCAATGGTCATTCATCATCAATGGATATGGCTTTCTCGGCAAATGATTTCTCTTTTTCAACACTCTCAACACGTCTAATTGACGGCGAATTAGTGAACATGGTAGAATATCGTCCGTTAGCCCCCATCGTCTAGTGGCCCAGGACGTGGCCCTCTCAAGGCCAAAACCGGGGTTCGAGTCCCCGTGGGGGCACCTTACTGCAGATATTT
>DAOVFE010000130.1 GCA_030673085.1 Anaerolineales bacterium
GCCGGCAAGTTCGCCGGCAATGACGCCAGTGCCAGAGCCAACTTCGAGAATACGGTTCATATCGGCCAGCGAAAAGCGAGTGAAGAGCCGATTGCGTAAAGCCATAGTCCAGTTGGCTTGGATCCGGTAGCGAAGGTGAAGATCATGCATAGAAGGGAACTTTTCTATGAGAAAGGCTCATGTTAATCAAAGAGACATGCTTGAAGCAGCAGTAAATCGTACATACAAGATATTGGAGGCTTTGGCCTAAGAAGAGGGCCAAGCGAGGGCCATTTTCCAGATTTCATCCCAGGAATCACGAAGAATATTTCCCAGAATCTTATTGACGCCTTGGGTTGGCAATATATCTCCGTCGGGTTCGATATACAACCATGCACGCCCTGCTCCTTGGGGTGCTTGCTCAAGCTCAAGCGAAATAGGATTGCTGGTTGAATAAGGTGCAGGAAGATTCCAAATAAGCTCCATCCCCAAATCGGCAACCAGGTCGCGAGCTTTGGCAAGAACAGAAGCTAGTGATTCAGTATTTTCAGAAACCGAGAGTGAAATAGCGCTCAGTCCCATGTTGTCCAGCCGATTGAGAGAATCTGCAATTGGTTGCAAATCAGGGTTGGTTATGGTGAGATGAACTGCGGTAAAAATGTCGGAAGCCAATGCATTGTGCAGCCCTTCCAGGCTGGCTGAATCCTCCTCAATCGGGGTAATGAGCAGGTGATCCAGCCCCGCCTGAGCCAGCTGATCGACGTACTCTTGGCTTGCAAGCCGGTGTCCGGCAGTTAAAAGGCCGGTGACCTGACCAAGCGATTCGGCGTGCTGGATAAGGTCGATAAGATCGGGACGGCGAGTAGGCTCGCCGCCTGTAAACGTAACGTGCGGGATGCCTTTTTCCCAGGCGATATCCAGAACACGCTTCCATTCATCAGTGTTAAATTCGCGATCAACCCGTGCCCTGGCGAGCGGATCAAGCGCTCCATCGGGATCCATGAAATAGGTAAGAGCGATATCAAGGCGATATGGTGCGCTGGGTGTATGGGCATAGGGTTCGCTTCGTTCCATACCCAGGAAAGACACCGGATCGACGTCGGGAAAGGTAGCAATAGTAACAATCTTTTGGTGCAGAATCTCTTGATCGGCCATTGCCTGGCGACGACTGACGCGATAGCGATGAGAGATGGATTTAGCTGCATCGGCGACGTTCTTGCCCTGAATAACCTCAAAAGCATGGGCGGTTGCGCTCTCATTCAGATGAAGCACGGTTGAGGCGTTCACAATCATCAAGGAGCTGCCATCAGGTTCGACTCGCAAATGCAGCCGGTATGGGATTGGAGAATCGGCTGGAGCCTGATAGTGGTAGATGCCAGGGGGAATTGGCTCTGGTGGTTCTTGCTTGGGTATAAATCGTGATAGGATCGAGGCCATTGTGATCTTCCTTCAAGAATAATATCAGCGATCAATGCATGATGAGCTCGGTTGGATGATCGCCGGGTTGCATATGCTCGAGCGCCAAAGGGCATCCCCCGCCGCAAATATCAAGAAAAGGACAATCGCGGCACTTCTCGGGGACATATTTACGCTCTCGCAATCGAATACATAGGTCGTGGTTCCAGATTGAATCCCACGAATCTTCAAGAATATTTCCGACTTGGTGGTAATAGGATTGACATGGAATCACGCCCCCATCCGGTTCAACACACATATTATAAAGAGCGGCAGTGCATCCCTTGACCCCAAGTTCCATTTGAACCGGATCGAAATGGCAATATTGGGTAGGCGTGTACCACACCAGACGCTGTCCATGAAAGTTTGTGCGCTCATGGACCAAGTCCAGCAGCGCCGGAAGCTCCGTTTCGTGAAGCCCGGTTTTAACCGAAGCGCCGTGGCCCGAGTAGATCAGCGAATTGCATCCAATAGTGGGAACGCCTATGTCGGCCAGGAAATCGATCGTATTAGCAATAAATGGACTATTGGATTTCAGCAAGGTGGTATTTGTCATGACGTAGAGACCTTGCTCTAGCGCATTCCGGATCCCGGCGACTGTCTCTTGCCATGCGCCGGGGGATCTCATCATGCTGTCGTGGATGGCTGGATCGTGGGATTCGATGGTGATTTGAACGTGATCAAGCCCGGCATCGATAAGCGTCTCCAAGAAGCTTGCGTCGGAAAGACGCCGGCCGTTGGTTAGCAGCCCGGTGATTTGGCCCTGTGCCTCGGCATAGGCGATAAGTTCGGGGAGATCATTTCTCATCGTAGGTTCGCCGCCGGTAAAGGTGATATGCGGAACACCGATTTGCCAAAGACGTTCGATAATTTGCTGCCAATGAGCGGTATCCATCTCCGGATAATTGCGCGGACGGGCGTTGTAACAGTGAGCACAATCACAGTTGCAGCGGTAGGTGAGCGCTAAATCCATCCGATAAGGAGCGGTCGGAATTTGGCTGAATGGCGGCAGGACATCCAGATCTAGATCATGAATCGGGCAAGCGCCATCCGGCCGGATGAGTTCCTTGATCTGCGCCGATAGTAAGCCAAAGTCTGCTTTCGCTTTTTTTAGCGACACCTTGTATGTTTTGCGAAGAGCAGCAATGGCGTCAGATTCTGTCTTGCCTTCCAGGATAAAATATGCCATGAATGTGGCCGATGGGTTCAGATGGAAGGCTCGATTGGCGTTAATGAGCAGAAGCCCTTTTCCGCCAGGGTCTACGCGGAGATGGATCTTAGCCTTCTGACCATTGCTTTGCCAGGGATAACTATATAGCCCTGGTTCTAGAGGGGACTGATTGCCCGCCGGGCTGGGTGATCGAGCTAGAAGCCCAGGCAGTGAAATCTTCATCGACCGCCCCCGGCACAAGCGCAAGCGCAACCAGCACAGGCGCAGGCACAGGCGCAGCCGCTTCCGCCCCCGCGGCTGAAGCCCGAAGATGAAGACTTGGGAACTGGATTTGTGACTTTAGTGACGCCGCTGGTAAAGTCGCTCAGATTGGACACAAGACCGCCGGCAGTATTTTGAACGCTGGAAACGATTGAGGCCGCAAATGTCGATCCGGGAAGTGTGGGTAATGAAATCCTACCACCAGTGCCGGTGGAAGTCGTCACCGATCGAGGAGTGCTGGAAGTTCGAGCAGCCGCCATACTCGAAGGGCTGTAGCTGGACCACCAGATAGGAACAAACACCGGCCCTGAATGGAAGACACGCCGGGTCCGATCGTCAAAATCTCGATCGAGCATGGCCCACTCAAGCCCCTCAGAATAGCGTTCAGAGCGGACTTGGGGTGTTTCCGCGGTTTCGACTTGCTGCCAGGCCTTCTTGACAATGGCCTGATAATATTGCTTAGTTTCTTTTAGACTGAAGCCCTTCATCTTCTTCTGGACGGATTTCACCAATTTGGTTACGCCTTTTTGGAGCTCGCGATCGCGAAGGCGTTTTTTCTTCTCAACAATCGCCGTTAGGAAATCAACCTCATAAGCCTTTAAATTCTCCGGTTGTGGGGTGATAGCTTTGACTTGCAATGGATCCTCGGAAATAACTTTAGCCGCGCCTTTTTTAACTGTGCTGAAAAGAATCATAGTTAAGATTCGGTCTAGCGGGATCTGGAGCAATATAGCCGATTCAATTGCGGTAAGGCCGCGTTTTATTCCCATTCCCTCAATAGAAATTTTTGGCGGGAGGTATTGCAGTTTTCGCTTTTTGCTGGATCGTACGGAAAGCACAATGATGAGAATGAAGAAGGAAATGAAGCCGCCAACACAGAGTATGAAGCAAATTGCATCTTCATCAAGGCCAAGGCGCTGCAGGAACGAGGCATGCTGAATATTGGCCCCGGGAACGTACTTTTCTGGAAAAGCGGCGCCAAATGTGTAGGGAGTTGAGCCGCTGGCGTTCGCATTTTGCCATGTATAGGTGATACGCCCATTTGAATCATACCCGGTTACCGGCTCGGAATGAGGCCAGGCTTTAGGCGCCTCGAACCAGCGAGGCTCGTCCGGTTGGACGCCCGGCGGAAGATGGAACGTTATTATTAAATTCGTCGCCCCGTGGACATATTCATCGCCAAACCAGGTAGGAGCAAACATCGCGCTGGCATAATCGGCCTGGTCGGCTTCGTATAGCACATCACCGATTCCTGAGGTGCTCATTCTGACCATCCCGGTCTGGCCGGGCTGAATGGCATAGTTACCGAGCCCCAGCGCAACACCGTCAACATAGGGCGAGTGGGATATATCCGTAATCGGATGACCATCGATGCTGGCGGCAATATCAGCCAGGCTATAGGAGTCAGTTGGAAGCCCAACATCGACAAAGTCGAGGGGATCGGCAAAGGTATCGTTAGTAAAGATAAAAGTATAGTCAAGGCTGACAGTGCCGTTGGATTCCCAAAAGACGTCCACCTGTTCCTGGTCTAGGCTGAAGGAATAGGTTTGTGCCAGGACTGGTTGAGCTGATGGAATGAGAATGAGTATAACGGTCAGAATTGGAAGAAGGATCTTACGTCCCATGCCGATCTCCTGTTAAGTGCGTGAATTTCTATAATGGGTGCTTTGCTATGCCTCTAAGATATAACAATTAGCAAAGTATCCCTGAAAGGCAGCCTACTAATACCTGACATACGGCTATGCCGTTTTCCTTACATTCACCATTTGGGTTCTTCAGTGAGTTGGTAGCTTGCGTTGCAGTAAGGGCAAGTTACAACCGGCGCGCCAGCCATCATCTTTATGTTGTCGCTGCTTAAGACGCCGCCGCACTGACGGCAGGTTAATGTTTCTAGATTAATATCGCCTGAAAGCTCGATCTTTTGAATAATCTGTAGCTTTTCAGCTTCACGTTTGGCACGCTTGCCAATAAACCAAATCAGCGCGAAGCCTCCAATCATCGAGATTAGGCCAATAATAATCCAGCTGGGGGTTCCTTCAGGACTAAAAGCTCCCCATACGAAGAGAATGCCGAAGAAGATGAGAATCCCAGAGGCGATATAGGCAATTGTTTTTCCTGCAGACATGAGACCTCCGTTTAGGTGAATATGCTCTCAGTTTATCAGACTATAAGTAGTGTGACAAATAGGGAGCAATAGATGAGCAATCGCCGGATGACTCCGCCTTGACCAAATTCGAGGATTAACTACTGGGTTAAAGAAAGCTGAGTATGGTGCAGGTATTAATACAAGTTGTTTAATTTAAGAGAGCTGGTCTGATTAAAAAAGATACACACAGCCCTTCGACGGAATATTCCATTAATATAATGAACCAAGTCTTGTGTCCCATGCATTAATATTCTTTCTTAATTCATAGTTCATCGACAGTAGCTGGAGGTATATGAGACCTCTGTCGTAGGGTCATCCAGATCAATACATAAATAGCCAGCTGTTTTAATAATCATGCCTTTTACATGGATACATTCCCCACGCTGTATTCCATTTACGTATTTATATTTCGCACGCAACAGAAAAGTGCCTGCTTCATCGCTGAAACGGATAATCTGCTTATAGGGAGGGCTATCGCAGTACTTGACAATAGTTCCATATACACAGTTCCTAGATTCGACATGAGCATCATTAACTTGGTCCCAGCGTAAGCATATATCTTTCGGATCAGGTGTTAATGTAGGAGACGGTCTTCTCGTACTAGTTGGCGCCGATTTGGTAAGAGTAATTGAGGTGTTGTTTTCTATTTGTGATGAGCTGGAAGCAGACATACTAGGTTGCGGCTGATCGTGCATACTCGCCAAGCCGATTATGATCGGCACTAATACCATCGCAATAAGAAATAATGAACCAAAAGGACCAACATTTTGAACCTGTTTTCTGGGTTTCTCCTGTCTCTGGTAATCTTTCTCATCTAGCGGAGTTTTTCCGACTTTAGAAGAGCTTCTGACGCTTGAAGGGC
>DAOVFE010000145.1 GCA_030673085.1 Anaerolineales bacterium
AAAATGCTGTTGCCGCTCACCCTACTTACGTTAGGCATAATTAAACAAAAAGGAGAAAAGCAAAATGAGCGACAAGATTCTGGTGGCTTATGCCACAGCAGCCGGGTCCACCGGCGAAGTAGCCGAGGCTATCGGCGAAACACTGCGTGACGAGAACACAATAGTGGACGTGCGTCAGGCTAAAGATGTAGCCGGCGTGAACGATTACCGCGCCGTAGTCGTGGGGTCTGGCATCCGCGCGGGAAAGGTGTATTCGGAAGCGATGAAATTTCTGGAGACACATCAGCAAGCGCTGAGTCAGGTGCCCGTGGCATTCTTTATCGTCTGCCTGACGATGAAGGACGACACAGACGAGAACCGTTGCCAGGTAGAAACCTACTTAGACCCGGCGCGCGAGAAGGCGCCCCAAGTACAGCCGGTAGACATCGGCCTCTTTGCAGGAGCGGTAAACTATAAAAAGCTCTCCTGGCCAATGAAAATGATATTGAAGGCAATGAAGGCGCCCGAGCAAGACTATCGCGACTGGGAAGCAATCCGCGCCTGGGCAGCTAAGGCACGTCCGGCGCTTTTAGGTTAACTTTTTGCGGATGCTCTTTCCCGCAACCGTGTAGTTGGTGATGCACGTGCCGTTGGCCCGATATTGAAGGTCTGATGAGGTCTCTGATTCCCAATTTGACCGGCTAAAACCTCGACTCCATGTCCGGATCGGAGTTAAGACTTTAGCCTGGTAGCAGACTTCATCATAGTAAATGACAAAACCCTCAAAATTCCCTTAGGGATGTCCTTTAGGGACATCCCCCATTGCAGGAATTTTGCCCCTTCGGGTGCGGGTTTTGTTTAAATATTCGCTCAGCACTATCGCCCTGCCGTGCCTACGGCCCTGGCCCTTCATCCCCTAAGCAAGCTTAGAGACCTCAGCAAGCTGAGGGGGATTCTGGCTAATCGAATAAAATTTATAGACATTCCCCTCTGTCCCCCTATGCAAGCCTTTTTTCCATAATGATTTTATATCGGTAAGATACGCTCATCAGGAGAGCTTAAGTCATGCTTCTCTGTCCTAAAAAATGCTCCGGCGTGTTTCGCAAACGCCATGCACCCTCGGCGGGCAAATATGCAATTTCAAAAATCTTTTTCCCAGTCGTCATTACCAAAAAGCGCCTTTCACCTTTTTCATCCCACTGCCGGCCTAACGAAAGGATCCGGTATCGCCGCCCTCGCCAGATGAAAGTCAGCGGTCTGATCTGCCCCCCGGCATTGAAACGGGCTTCAACTCCTATAGCTTCATTCATAATACTTCCTCAATCGCTTTTAGCACTAAAGCAAGCGCCGCAGTGGCCGAATGTTCCTTGTTCTGAGCTCGATCACCCGACCAGATATACCGTTCAGACCATTCGCCTTGTGGGCTGCATGCTGCGATCCAGGCTAAGCCAACCGGTTTCTCCGTCGTTCCCCCAGAAGGTCCGGCAATCCCCGTCACAGAGACACTTACATCAGCCCCCATTGCTCGGCAGACCCCCCTTGCCATCTCCAGCGATGTCTCTCGACTGACGGCGCCATGATTCGCCAACGTGCTGCTTCGCACGTCAAGAAGGCGCCCTTTGGCTATATTTGAATAGGCAATTATCCCTCCCAAAAAATAGTCTGAAGACCCGGGAACCGACGTGATTCTATGCCCCAGCAATCCGCCGGTACAGGATTCGGCTACCGCCAGCTTCCATCCTTTTTTCTGAAGCGCCTCACCCACTCGAATCTCAAGCTTCTTTTTCATGCTCACATTATCCTTCCTGGTGAAGAACCCCGCAGCAAGCGACAGAGCACGTTGCACGCTTGGGGTGTATTCTTGCTTTTTCCCATGAGCCACTCTTCTTTCAGGCAAATATATTTTTCGACATCCTCAGGCCGCCGGTTGACAAACGCTTTCCCGGAGAGTATGCTTCGCGACGTGAGCCAGTTAGCCCTTTTCGGACTTGAATCACCCATTTGGTCAGTTTCGGACCTTAATCGGCATATCCGCCTGCTTCTAGAGAGTGATTATCGTCTCCAAGATTTATGGGTAGCCGGCGAGGTCTCAAACCTTTCGCACCCAGCCTCCGGTCATATGTATTTCACACTTAAAGATAATGCCGCATCAATGCGCTGTGTAATGTGGCGCTCAGACATCATTCACCAAACGCATATTCCTCAGAATGGCGAGTCTATCGAAGTTCATGGCCACATCAGCGTGTATGAGATCGGCGGCTTATATCAATTATATGCCGATGCCATTCGTCCTGCAGGCGAGGGCGCTCTTTTTCAAAAACTCCTTCAGATCAAGGCCCGTCTCGAATCCGAGGGCCTTTTCGATCCTGAACGCAAGCGCCCGTTGCCAGCCTGGCCTAAGCGCATCGGCGTAGTCACTTCACCTGCTGCAGCCGCGCTACAAGACGTGATCAATGTCTTGCGCCGCCGCTATCCGATGGTTGAATTAATTCTATCACCCACGCCAGTTCAAGGCGAAAATGCTCCTAAAATGATAATAGATGCGCTTGAGCGGATCAATCGCATCAGTCAGCCAGATCTCATTCTTGTGGTTCGCGGAGGGGGATCCATGGAGGATTTGTGGGCATTTAATGATGAGGCTGTCGTGCGCTCAATCGCCGCTTCGCCGGCCCCAGTCGTCAGTGGTATCGGCCACGAAACCGATTTGATCCTCGCCGACTTCGCCGCCGATTATCGTGCTCCGACCCCATCAGCCGCCGCCGAGATCGCTACCCCGGATAGCGCTGAATTGAGGTTGGACCTAAAAGGGACTCTACAAGAGTTGAAGGAAGCCTATTCCAGATGTCTTCAAACTCTCCAGGCCTGTCTGGAGACTCAGCTCACCTCCCTGAAATCGGCTTCGCCCCAGATACAAATCATTAACGCGCACCAACATGTCGATAGCCTGCTTCAACGCGCCATCGTCGCTATTCGCCATGATCTTGTGTTGCGCGAAGCCGCCGTTCAGGCCATGACCCATACCTTAAACGCTGTTTCTCCCTCGGCGGTTCTGGCGCGTGGCTTCGCTATCGTAACTCATCAGCATGATGGCTCAATTATCCGGTCCGTTCGTCAGACTGCACCCGGAGACTCGCTCCAGATTCGGGTATCTGACGGCGAATTTGGAGTTGAAGTCATGCCAGGGGAAAAAGGCGGGGAAATCCCCTCCAACCCCAACGCACCTTGAGCGTAATAGAAGAATTGCTTTGCCCGGATTGGATCGGCTATTAGAACTCCATCTCAATCTTGAGATTGAGCTAAAATAAAAAGTTGAGTAAGAGATGACTAAAACAAAAGAAATCGATAAAATGCCCTATGAGCTGGCCTTTCAACAACTGCAGGAGATGGTTGAGCGTCTTGACTCCAGTGACCTGACATTGGAAGAAGCACTGAAGGCTTTTGAACGTGGCCAGGCCGCGGCTTCTCGCTGCAGCAAATTATTAGAGGAAGCCAATCTTAAACTAAGGCAAATTATTCCGGATGATTCGGGAAAATTTATCGAGACAGACTGGCAGATTGACGAGGACAAGTGAATCCCGAACACATCCTGTTTAATATCCCTTTAATTGCAGCTCTGTTGGCCTGGGCGCTGGCCCAGATCATCAAGCTGCCGGCCAACTATGCCCTGACAAAGAAGTGGGATTGGTCGCTTCTACTCCAAGCTGGCGGAATGCCCTCGTCCCACTCGGCATTGATCTCCGCTACGGCTTATGCGATCGGCTTGACATCCGGCATTGATTCATCCTTGTTCGCTCTTGCGCTCATCATGGCCATGATCGTTATCTATGACGCCACCGGCATCCGGCGCCAGGCCGGAATTCATGCCCAGATCATCAATGCTATGGTTAATGAACTCCTTGAAGGGCATCAACTCCAAAGCCACCGCAAATTGCTCGAGGTTCTTGGCCACTCGCCAATGGAAGCTTTAATTGGTGTGATCCTAGGAATTATCATCGCTCAAGTCACTGTGATGCTTTGGTTTTAAGGACATCGTCCTATCTTTTTCCCCTTTTACACTACTAATAGCTTCCTGCTTTCCGCCTACAGAGCATGGGCTTCCTGGGCTGCGCTCTCAATCGCTTCACGCTCTTCTCATAAGGTGAAGAATCCCGCAGCAAGCTGCAGGGTTCTTCCAAGGAAAAAGCCAATATGGTGCCTGCTGCCCCCAAACCCCCACTTGCCATTCACCCCTGCGGCAAGCTATGGGGTATTCTGGCTTTTTCCCATAAAGCCAGGATACTCCACAGCATACGACGCACACTGTCGCTTGCTAAAGACGCCTTCACATTTCAGTCCCTAAGAGAATAGAAATAGTTACTCGAATTGAAAGGTCTTCAGTTCTTGAGGAAGCTCTCGGAGATCGTGGATCGTTCGATAGAGCTGGCTGGATTTTGTCACTTCTGAACAAGGATTAAACCATATTGCCCGAATACCTGCCCGATTCGCTCCCAGTACATCATTTTTGAAATCGTCGCCCACCATGATGACTTGCTTTTGGTCAAGCTCGAGATCGTTCAAGATATATTTATAAAAAGCCGGCTCCGGCTTCCTATAGCCTATCCTGCGAAAACAATAAACCTCATCAAGCACCTGATTCAGTCCAACGCGATGAAGCGCCGCTCGAATATCCTTTTCATTAGAATCCGCCGCATTTGTAGCCAGGGCCAGCTTCCACTCCGTATGAAGCTCATCAAGAACCTTGTCCGCATGAGCAACAAGCTCAACCCGGGGCCAGGTTGCCATAGGACCGTCATAAACTTCGAAGGTCCGCATCAGCGTATCTCCCCAGTCAAATAAGATGCAACTTATCCACATATAATTTCCCGCCCCCTGCGCATTTATTTACATACCGCATGGCCAAGAACACTGTCGCCTTTACATTCGATTCATTTCTTTTCTATGATTGATCTAGCTGGCGATAATCCATTTTCCCTTTGCTGCCCTCAGCTTGACGCTTGAGGTTATTTAACCAAGCAGTCATTGCCTGTTCAACTGCATCTTTCGTCCTGTCCTTAAACAGTCGGACCAACAGCCCCTGCATAGATTGCTCACTGACAACGAGTGTACCCTCTTCCTTTGGCGTCAACACCCAGGTCTGGGCAGATCTCATTCCTGAACCTTTGCTGGTCCATGCTATTCTTTGGTTAGGCACAAGGTCCTGAATAGTTGAGATCATTGCAAGGCTAAGCGTAGACCATCGAAAGCGAGATCCAACTTCAAGTGGTTTTTTAAGCTCAATCTTTCCGACGTCGTAAAGCCACTTATGCCATGATTTAATATCGGCCAGAATTGCCCAAACAAGACTGGGAGACGATCGGATAAATATCTCTTGTTTCACAACAACTGGAGCCTCTAAATTAATTTCCATTCCTTCGCCCTTTCCTAACCGTTTTTGCGAGAGGGTGTTGAAAAACATATTTGCCCATAAAAGATTGTCCCTTTCGGCAAGTGAAGAACTCCGCAGCAAGCTGCGGAGTTCTTCTAAGGAAAAAGCCATAATGGGGGCGGTAGCTCCCAAACCCGCACTTTTTACTCATCCCCACAGCAAGTTGTTGGGTTTCCTGGCTTTTTCCCATGATTCCTCTCTTTTT
>DAOVFE010000311.1 GCA_030673085.1 Anaerolineales bacterium
GGGAAATTCCTATCTCGTATTTGGGCTTTTTTCAGTGCAGTTATTTATTAGTCAGGCTTTTATGGAACAAGCTCAAGCTTCTTTCCAACGCCAACCTGAATAAAGTGATCACCGTAGGCTCTTGCAAAGCGGCCAATCGCATTTTCGCCGGTGCAATGACACGGCGCCGCGTTTATTACCCCAATATGCCGGAATTGGTCAATGATTGAATCTACTTGAGCGTCGGACGCGCTTCCTAAGTGGAAGCCGCCAAGGACAAGGTATACCGGCTTGTCTATTACTGCCTTCGCAGCAGAAATCATACTTACCACTCCCGGATGAGCGCATCCGGTGATTAATACTAATCCCTTTGGCGTGTCAATAACGAGGCCTTCCTCGGGCAACACTCCTTCAACCTGGCCGGTGCTGTAAAGGCCCTCGGCGACTTTCTCGCTCTCGTGTACGATAACAACCTCCGTCTTCGCCTTCACACTATTCCTGAAGGCGGGTGAAAAGGAAGACAAGAGATAGACGGTTGGATGGACGCCAGTATCTAGCAGACCCATTGTCCCGCCGAAGTGATCCTGATGAAAGTGGGAGAGCACAAGATATTCAATTTTCAAAGGGTTAATCCCAAGTTGGGCCATATTCCCCAGCAGGGTTTGTTCATCAGCGCCGGTATCGAATAGCAGAATACGTTCCCCATATTCAACCATTGCCGAAAACCCCCATCCGGTCTTCAGACGAGGATCATAAGGATAGTTGTCATAAATAACAGTAATGGTCACCTTTTTATTTGGATCTGGTGTCTCTTTTTTCATGGATTTTACCCCTTCCGATTATATCGCGGTCATAGCTTGGGAGCTGCCTCACGCCTCTGGCGGCTTATCGGCTGTATGCAGGAACGCTACCTAATCTGGTTGGCATCCTGGCCCTTAGCTTATTTTTCCCCAACCGGCGCTGCCAGTTTAACTTTACTGCATATAGCACCAATAAGCATAACTAGAAACACAGACGATTATTAGTGCCCGGCCAAGGTTTGTATTCGTCTCGCTGCTTCAATCCCAAGGCTATGCCAAGAAATATATTTCATTTCTAATATGGGCATCCCCTTAATCAGGTATTGTTTCCAGGCTACTGCTTCGTGGCCGCGCTGGCGAATGAAAAACTAGGAGTCAGCCCTGGTCATCTTCGTGCCGCACTTGGGACATCTAATTTTATTGCATGGTACTCCCACCGAATGCGTCCGCTTATGACCGCAATTCGGGCAGACACAATCGCCGCCAGGACCGGCGGCCATCTGCCCTCCCATTCGACCCGGACCTCTCCCTGCTCCTCGCCCTCCACCTCGTCCGTCGCCCGATTTATTTCTGCCGCCCATTACAACCTCCTTTAATGAGAGTGTTGAAAAAAGCAAATCATTTGCCGACGGGATGGCATATACGGGGTGGAAGCGGAGCTTCCACCCCGCATATGCCACACTCTTTTATAGGCAAATATGTTTTTCAACATTCTCCTTAATAGTTAGTTGAGAAACTTGCTCATCTCAGCTTATCCAGAAAATTTATCCTTCAATGAACGCTTTCAATCCTATTCCCATACTCCGGCAATCAAGGCGCCACATTTCGGACAGCGGCCATCACGTAGGTCGTTGCGCACAATTTGATAACCACGCCTTTCGATCAGAGATCGGCCGCAATTCGGGCAATGCGTATCCTCGCTGCCTGCCTCCAGCGCATTCCCGATATAGATGTACTTCAGCCCTTCTTCGAGACCGATTTCCGCCGCCATTCGCAGCGTTTTAAGCGGTGTAGGCAGCCTATCAAGCATGCGATAGCCAGGGTAAAAGCGGCTGATATGCCAGGGCGTATCGGGGCCCAGCTCTGTAGCGACAAATGCCGCAGCATCCCGCAGTTCGGCCGGATCATCGTTCAGGCCAGGGATCACCAACGTTGTCACTTCCAGCCATATCCCCATACGCTTCATCGTTTTCATACTGTCGAGTACAGGTTCCAGGCGAGCGCCCACATAGCGCCGGTAGGTTTCATCCCGGAAGGCTTTCAAATCTACATTTGCTGCATCCAGAATTGAGGCAAAGACTGAAAGCATGGTTTCCGACATGTACCCATTGGTAACGTAGATATTGGCAATACCGGCTTCGTTTGCCAATCGGCCCACGTCGTAGGCATATTCGGAAAAAATGGTTGGCTCGGTGTAGGTATAGGCAATGCTACGACAACCGGTTGCTCTTGCGGCGGCCACGATTTCTTGCGGCGTCGCCGGAGATCCGCGAATGATGTGCTCTTCCCGAGGCATCTGCGATATCTGCCAGTTTTGGCACCATTCACATCGGAAATTGCAGCCCGGAGTTGCAATGGAATAGGCTCTCGATCCGGGGAAAAAGTGGAATAGCGGTTTCTTTTCAACCGGATCTACTCCCCCGCTGATTATCTTTCCATAAACAAGTGTGTAAAGGGTTCCACCGATATTCTGACGCACCTGGCAAATTCCATACTTGCCGTCTGCTATGCGACATTGGTGGGCACATAAATGGCATTGCACAGACCGATCGGCATCGGCAGTGTAGAACCATGCCTCATGTTGATTATCGTCAGAACTCGAATCTCTAATGGATGCTGCCTGATTTTTCATAACACCAACTATTCGCGGGATGTCTTCCCCAATCTTATCGTGTTTTCCCTTCTCGGGATTGCGAATCGTCCCGCCAGATATATTGTTTTACTATTTGCCAGAGTTTCCCAATTGCATTTGACGCTAATCCATCGCCATATTCCGTCACTGGAATCCCCGAGACCATCGCC
>DAOVFE010000174.1 GCA_030673085.1 Anaerolineales bacterium
CCTTTGCGTTAACAGCTTACCTTGAGTTGGTAGGTTATCTGTTTATCTAGGACACATATCTGTGAGGCACCGACATGCCTGAGTTCTTACATCTGCTTTCTCCGACTAAGGCACGTAAGCGTTTTCTGTCCGCAATTCCCCAAGCCGGATCAATTCAAAGCGAAATTGTTCCAACTGAAGAAGCATTGGGCCGGGTTTTGGCAGAGGCCATAACCGCGCCGCATCCGCTCCCTCCATTTGCGCGCTCCTCAGCAGACGGCTTTGTTGTCCAAGCGTCTGACACATTTGGCGCGAGCCCATCCTTGCCTGCCTATCTAGTAATAATCGGCGAAATCCTTATGGGTTCTGGCAAAACCCTGACCTTAGAATCCGGTCAAGCCGCTCTAATCCATACTGGGGGAATGATTCCGTCCGGCGCAGATGCAGTCGTTATGATCGAAGACACTCAATCCGTGCGTTCAGATGAGGTTGAGATCCTCAATCCGGTATCCGTCGGCGAAAATGTAATTCCCGAAGGGGAAGATATAGCCGCCGGCGAGGATGTGCTCGATGTAGGAATACGGCTTCGCCCTCAGGAGATCGGCGGCTTAATGGCCATCGGCGTTACAAACATTCCTGTTATGCATCGCCCTAAAGTCGCGATCCTATCGACAGGCGATGAAATTATTTCACCAAGCGCTGAGCCCAGTCCAGGGCAGGTTCGGGATGTTAACTCCTACACACTCAGCGCTCTGGTTACCAGTGCGGGCGGAATACCTATCCGATATGGTATTATCCCCGATCAATATAAGGAGCTTGATAGAATTGCGCAGGAAGCGCATACTGCTTCAGATTTCGTCATTATCACAGCAGGCTCATCCGTCAGTGCGCGTGACATCACCGCCGATGTTATCGCCGGTCTTGGCAAACCCGGCATTTTGGTGCATGGTATTTCTATTAAACCAGGCAAGCCAACTATTTTAGCAGTTGCCGATAGCATTCCGGTTATAGGTCTTCCTGGCAATCCGGTAAGCGCGCTGATTGCTGCCCGTCTTTTCGCCTTGCCGGTAATCCATCAACTGCTGCGAATGCCGGAACAACCTTTGGAGGCGCGGATCCCCGCCAGGCTGAGCCTAAACATCGCTTCTCTTGCCGGCAGGGAAGATTATGTGCCTGTGCTGTTAGAATCGACTCCTGATGGCTATCTGGCCAAACCCATCTTTGGCCGATCCAATCTTATCTTTACACTGGCGCGAGCCAATGGGTTAATCCGCATCCCATCAGAGACAACCGGGCTAATGGCCGGCATAGTAGTCGAGGTCGTGCCTTTTTAAATAAACCCTTCGGCAGGTAATAACTATGGCACATAACAATATTTATCTAGATGATATTCCGCTTTCTGAAGCAAAAGAACGCTTATCAAAAGCGCTACACGAAGCCGGCCTGTGGGAACCACTTGGGGAAGAAGCTATTCCGCTTTGCGAAGCTTCAGGCAGAGTAACTTCACGGCCGATTTGGGCGCGCATTTCCTCTCCCCACTATCACGCTGCCGCCATGGATGGCTATGCAATCCGTGCAATAGATGCCCAAAGCGCTTCCGATCGCAACCCAGTCATACTACATATTGGCAGCCAAGCTCAATACGTCGACACCGGCGATCCAATGCCAGATTGGGCAAATGCAGTTGTAATGATCGAACAGGTTGAGCCGGTAGGTGAGAGTAAAGAAGGTCGCGCAATAAAAGCCATCCTGCTGCGCAATTCACTAGCACCATGGAAAAATGTGCGCCCGATGGGTGAGGATATCGTTGCCACAGAGCTTGTACTACCTGCCGGACATGTTCTCCGACCGGTAGATTTAGGCGCTATCGCCGGCTGCGGCTATGCAACCGTTTGGCTACATTGTAAGCCTCGGGTTGCAATCATTCCTACGGGCACTGAACTGGTACCGGCGGGAACGTCGCCGAAAGCTGGCGAAATTATTGAGTATAACTCCCTGGTTTTAGCCGCTCAGATAGAAACCTGGGGTGGCCAGGCCAAACGATTATCATGTGTTCCCGACGATTTCGAGCAAATAAAAGATGCCGTCAACAAGGCAGCCATGGATTTTGACCTCATCTTGGTCAATGCCGGCTCATCTGCCGGTTCTGAGGACTTCACCGCACACGTTATCGAGAGTCTGGGGAGCCTATTGGTTCACGGCATTGCCATTCGTCCCGGCCACCCAGTAATCATAGGCATGATTGACCGCCCGGCCGCCCGATCAAAAACCATTCGATCTAGAATCCCTGTATTCGGCATACCCGGCTATCCTGTCTCGGCCGCACTAACGGGAGAAATTTTTATCGAGCCGCTCTTGGCTCGCTGGCTCGGGCGCCCTCGATTGAAAGCCCCCACTATCGAGGCTACTTTGACTCGTAAAGTGCATTCTTCAATGGGAGATGATGAATATCTGCGCGTCAGCGTCGGCAAAGTGGAAAATCGGGTAATCGCTACGCCGCTCGCCCGTGGGGCTGGCACAATCACCTCGCTCGTACGTGCGGATGGAATCGTGCTAATCCCTGCTGGCGTTCAAGGATTCCAGGCGGGCGATAAAGTCCAGGTGAAGCTGTATTGTTCTCGCGCAGACATCGATCGTACGATTGTTATTCTAGGCTCCCACGATCTCACAATTGATTTGATGGCGCAATTTCTTGCGCTTCACAATATTCGATTAATATCGGCTAACCTGGGCAGCCTTGGCGGATTGATCTCCTTGGGCCGAGGTGAAGCCCATCTTGCCGGAAGCCATCTCCTTGATCCTGAAACCGGTGAATACAACCTGAGCTATATCCGGCGCTACCTTCCCAATAAGCCAGTAGTTGTGATCGGCCTAGTCACACGAGAGCAGGGTTTGATCATCCCGCCCAACAACCCAAAGGCAATTAAAGGCCTAGCCGACCTATCGCGTACTGATATCACTTATGTCAATCGCCAGCGCGGCGCTGGAACACGTGTACTCCTGGATTATCACCTCAACCAACTTGATATTTCCCCCAGCGCTATCCATGGATACAGGCAAGAAGAATTTACCCATTTAGCCGTAGCCGCCGCTATCGCCTCGGGCCGGGCCGATTGCGGACTTGGGATTCATGCTGCAGCAAAGGCACTAAATCTTGATTTCATTCCGCTCTATAAAGAGCAATACCAGCTTGTCATCTCTAGGGAATACTATAGCAGCCCTCTCCTCCAACCTCTGCTCGCTTTATTCAAGGATGAAGAATTCCGGACGGCCGTCACCCAGCTTCCCGGTTATGATATCCAGCCTATGGGACGCTTAATTGCTGAAATCGAATAAGACCTTATACTTCCGCTTCCTTAAAAGTCCTCACAGACGCTCGAATTTGCGGATATGGCCCCCTAAAAAATACAGGAGCGTATATAAGTTCATACACTCCTGTTGACCTTTTTTTTAATAACGGTCACGCGAACGCGCTGGCAGCTACAAATAGCTTATAGTTAATCGTATTGAATAAAATACTACCGAGCTATTCCTCAACTTCTTCTTCTCGCTTGCCGCGCTCGATCACTTCCGGTTCTTCAGCAGTTGAAATCAAAGCCTCCTCTTCGACCTCAGCCTCCTCTTCTTCCTCGACCTCTTCAGCCGGGATAATGATCTGTACAACCATTTCTTCCAAGCTGGTCAACAGCTTCACACCCTCGCCAAGGATAATATCGCCAACTGAAATCTTGTCTTCGAGATTCTCTAAGACACTCAAATCAACTTTCAGATATTCCGGCAGATTAGAAGGCAGCGCTTCTACCTCGATTTCCGTTAGCCCAGTTATCAAAATACCGCCTTCATCTTTTACTGCCGGCGCTTCACCAATCAAATCGAGAGGGACGATTGTGCGGATTACCACGTCCATAGCGACTTTAAGAAAATCGATATGTAATATTTCATTGCTGATAATATCGCGTTGCATCTCGCGCACCAGTACTTTATGAGTCGTCTTTCCTACTTTAAGGTCAATTAGTGTAGCACTCCCGATGCGCGATAAAGCCCTCGACGTTTCCCGTTCAACCAACTTCAAGGAAATCGGTTTAATCCCCGTTCCATAGAGAATAGCCGGGATAAGGCCGTCACGTCGGAGTGCCCGCACCTGTTTGCCTATTACTTCGCGACGTTTCGCATTAAGCTGTAATGCTTCCATTCATTTATCCTCCAGGGCGCCTCTCACCCCATTTGGGTTACCCTCGCCCTTGTTTATTCAGCGGTCTAAGTCAAATACGATTTCAGCGCCGCCGAGTAAGCAAATTAATAACGAAAAGCACTAATCCAATAGCCGTGCCCGCAACTAATCCAATAATGGCTGCTCCGCGTGTATCCACAACCGCTTCAACTGATCCATGAACTTCTCGGGTGAGCAACAAAACTGCAGTGCTATCATTCATCTTTGCAGATCCAGAGATGATCATTCCGCTCCGGGAATTATCCATATTCAGATTGTGGCCTATTACTACACCCGCAGCTCCGGAATCTAGAAACACTATATCGCCCTGCACCGCCATCGCCCCGGCTTGATTCATCTCAACTGACTGACCATCAATCGACAGAGCGCCACCCTTCGTTAGCACAACCTCACCGGCTGAGATGCGGTTTGCGCCGCCTTGGCTTATTCGGACTACATCGGCTTCTACCGAGTCAATTGCTCCACCTTTGAGATGAATGACTTCGGCTTCTATTTCTTCTTTTGAATCCAACTCAGATATCTGCTCGTTCATATAACCCTCAAAAGTGCATAAAAAGGGGGCTCATCCTCACATCCATCAGAGAAATCGCCCCGACGCTGATTTAGCCATTTTAACGCCTCGGCCATACTTCGTCAACTGCTAAAGCTGCACACTGTTATTCCAAAAAAGCAGCAATGAGTGAAGAACCCCGCAGCAAGCTGCGAGGTTCTTCCAAGGAAAAAGCCAATATGGGAACTTTCGCCCCCAAAACCGCGCTTGCCATTCATCCCCGCATCAAGCTGTGGGGGATTTTGGCTTTTTCCCATAAATACTGAGAATGTTGAAAACATATAGCC
>DAOVFE010000332.1 GCA_030673085.1 Anaerolineales bacterium
TGTGTTTCTGTGGTCGAAATTAATTTATTTATTACTTATAATTTGGCTGAATAGGTATACTTCTAATCGAAATAGGTGACAAGGATGCCCTTTGCTGGCAAAGCGGCGTGGCCAATATCTTGGCTAGCATTATATTTCATAGCATATTCTGCCCAAACCGGTGTATGTTCCTTGTCAGAATGTCCGTCAGGGATGCAATAGCATCTTCGATTGGCCCGAATATTGCATACATATTTCTTTGGAAGCTATAGTCTTTTAAGGAGTCTTTGGATTCGCTAATGAGGGAATGTGCAGGGGAAATTTGAGCGTGAATGATGATCGTAGAGGGTAGTACTAATGCTCTACTATTGCTGGTACTAGAGCGCTACAGTCCTAAAGCGATAGATTTAGGTATGATATTGTTAGTTAGCGGTACATTTCCGCCGGTATGCCTATGGGCCCCGTCCGATTAGCGGACAATGGGACTTAAGCAGGTCTGAACAGAGATCAAGTTGCCAGATTGCGAGGCTTGAAGTTGAGGTTGATATCGGGGAGATAGGTGAGTATTAGAGAATGACCATGCAATACACAGCAGACCTAATATTTTCGGACCGTGTTGCAGTATCGGAACCGTTATATTGTCTCTGGGATAGCCAGCCTAGGATCCATGGGATTGATGTTGTGATTCTGGCGCGGGATGAAGCAACAATAATCGGCAACACACTGGAAGCCTTGAATAGGATCATTGGTTCCCATGATCGGATTCATCTAGTTGCCGATTCATGCCTTGATGAGACGGCATTGATCGCTCGCCGAAATGACGCCATTGTCTACATTCGATCTGAAAAAAGCCCTTCCGGAAAAGGCCCGGCGTTGCGTTGGTGGCTTGAACAAACTCGCAAAGATGCGGAGCCCGATGACATTATTGTTGTTCTTGATGCCGACACTCAAGTCGCGCCGGATTTCCTCAAATGCCTACGGAAGCGAATGTGCTCTGGTGCAAGCGTTGTTCAAGCTCGCGTGGCTCCACTGCTGCATTCTAAAACTCCGGTCGCACGTCTGGCGGCCTTTTCGGAAATTGTTGAGCAAAGAGTAAAGGATAAATTCCGCACTCGTTTTGGCTGGCCGGTTCGACTGCGAGGCACTGGGATGGCCTTTCGTCGAGAGGTATTAGAAGCGGTTTCGGATTCCTTGCATACACTGGTTGAGGATGTTGAATTGACGATATTGCTCGCCGAACGTGGCATTCCTATCGTCTTCGCCGACGAGACCTATGTTTCAGATCCCAAGCCAGATAGCCAGGACGGCGCGGTTCAACAGAGGGCTCGATGGTTGAAAGGGCAATTCCAAATTTTGCGATTCTATCCGAAGACGATCATGAGCTTGATCCGCCGCGGATTGCCGGGATGGTCATTGCTCAGCTCGGTTCTTCTCAAACCCGCAACCTTGCTGCTCACCATCAGGGCCGTCATAGTTGCTTGTGCCTGGATTTCAATAGTGTTATGGGGTGGGTGGCTGTGGAATCTGATAGCAATTCTGGGGAGCCTTTCCCTTCTATTTGAAGGAGGCTTATTTCTCTATGGGTTGCGATATGCGCCAGACCCGAAAGACACCCTGTGCGCGCTGGTTCTAGCGCCAGCCTATTTGATTATGTGGCTAAAAAGCCTTGCGCTTTCAGCAGTTTCTGGGAATACCTGGCTTCGCTCACGAAAGACCATGTCCGATCCGTCCCCGGTGGGGAGGAAGTATTTCTTGCCATTGAATGCTGCAGGGGATATTATTCGAACCTACCGTTCTGAGGTAAACTTGCCGGTCATCGTACCCGCATCTATGGCTGATGGCACGGATTGATACCGCATAAGTGGGAAAAATCCATCTAAGAATCACGGCTGCAAAACCATTGAGCTTGATATTGAAACCGCCATATCTGTAAGCAGGTGAGTTCGATTACGCCAATAAAAAGACTCCGTCATTACGGCGGTTTTTTTATACTTCTACTCTGGTTCTGGGAATAATTAATTTTGTTTCTTTTCAACAAATAGGTGAAAGATGACATAATTAATTATTTAACCCTGTGTACTTATTGTAATGAAAAGCTGATTAGATGCTTAACCGATAACTACTTGGATAAAGGGTGATAAGATGTGAGTGGGTTGCATTCCAAAGCCCGGCTGACTCTCACCAGTTTCACCAAGATAGCGAGCATAGTTGAAAAATTGGAAACAAAGAAATTTGGGATTAAGAGTTGGAATTCATTTTTAATAACAGGTGTAGAACTTGCATAAACAGGACTGATGATTGTAGAAAAGGTCTTTTAGATTGCATTTAGAGAGGCCGGTAACGAGTACTTATGACTAGGCTTGAATTGGCTCATTTGTACATGAATGAGTATACTTTTAGTGTTATGCTAGAATATCATCTATGAGGCCACTTAAAAAAAGGCGGCCAGCGGTAGCATTGAACGGAATTGGCAGAAGCAATGCATAAAAGACTAGCATATATCAAGAACTTCTTAGATACAGTCCTTGAGCCCAGCTCATGGAGGTAAAGCCTTGATGAACTCGATTTCGCGACGAGTCTTGCTTTTTGTAGTGGGGGTGATCATTACAGTTTTATTGATCGTGACTGCAGCCAATCCGGCGTTGGCTCAGACTTTATTGCCTTGGGAAACCACTTCCGGTATTTCCAGCGAGCAAGTTCAAGAAAGGGCAATAGC
>DAOVFE010000290.1 GCA_030673085.1 Anaerolineales bacterium
GTTTGGAATGGACCTTAATTGAGAATCTGCAGCGATCTGATCTTAATCCACTCGAATCCGCAGAGGGCTACCGTCAGCTTGCAGAGGAATTCGGGCTCTCACATATGGAAATCGCCAATCGAGTCGGCAAGAGCCGAACTGCAGTTACCAATACCCTCCGCCTGCTTAAGCTTTCCCCGGCCGTCTGTCAGGCGCTTCGCGAAGGCAAAATCAGTGAGGGACATGCCCGTTCATTGTTAGCTCTTCCCAGCGCTGCAGCGCAATCGGCTGCCCTGCAAACTATCCTGCAGAAGGATCTTAGTGTCCGTCAAACAGAAGAATTGGTGCGACGCCTGACTGGCGAACGGAGCCCATCAAAATCCAAACCAGCACGTTCCCCAGAGGAAATCGATTTGGAAGAACGGCTCCGTCAGGCTCTCGGCACTCGAGTTATCCTGAAAAGAGGCCGGAAGGGCGGCAGCATTGTAATTCGTTTCTACTCCGATGAAGAACTCAACGCTCTAGTTGAACGGATACTTGCCGAGAATCAGGGAACCTAAGGTGCGCTACTTGGTCTTCGGAACCGGCGCTGTCGGATCCTACATTGGTGGTCGATTAGCACTGGCCGGCTATGAAACCGTATTTCTCGCTCGCCCACAGACGGCAGAAGCATTAAGCAAATCTGGCCTATACATCGCTTACGGCGATCAAAGCTTGCACCTGGCCAATCCTGCCGTGACCACAAATCTGGCCCTTACCTCCAAAGGATCGCCCCCCGATGCAATTCTCCTTACTGTCAAAGCCTATGACGCTCTCGATTCGGCCCGTCAGATCCAGCAACATCTTCCCGGCCCGCCTCCAATCATTTGCTTCATCAACGGCGTCGGCAATGAAGCCTCATTGGAACATGCACTGGGAGCCGGCTCTGTTATCCCGGCGATCCTCACTTCAGCGGTTAGGAAAATCCATGAAGGCGCAATAAAAGTCGAACGAAAACGAGGTATCGGGCTTTCTGCCAATCATCCTCTCAGCCGCCAGATAGCTCATGATTTTCACAATGCCGGCTTTCACGTCCGCCTATACTCAAGTCCGGATCAAATGAAATGGTCGAAATTGATAACCAACCTAGTTGGCAATGCCAGCTCAGCCATTCTAGGCTGGACGCCCGGCGCTGTCTTTGCGAATCGCGGGCTCTATCGCCTTGAAATCGAATCCTTACGTGAAGCAGTGCGTGTCATGCAACAGCTTGGCTTTTTCCCCGCATCACTGCCCGGCGTTCCTGCGAACCTTTTAGCCGCTATCAGCTTCCTGCCTGCTTGGGCGACTCAGCCTTTGCTTCGCCGCCTTGTGTTATCTGGCCGAGGTGAAAAGCTCCCGTCTTTTTGTTACGATATTAAACGTGGTCGCTCAGAAGTCCAATGGCTAAACGGCGCAGTTGCCCTAAAAGGAACACAGCTTGGCATCCCGACACCTGCTAACCATGTTCTTTGCGAGACCCTTTTGGGCTTAATAAAAGGAAGCATCAAACCAGAGTTTTATAAGGATCAACCAACCGTATTACTTGAAGCAGCAATTCGCGCCGGCGTCCCAGGTATTCAGGTATAATCGTTCCAGCTAGAGCCATCTCTGTTTAAAGAAAGTGACACTATAAGTCTATTCAAATGCTTCCTTCTTCACATCAAGCAGGATTAGCTATATCGGAAATCAAGTTTCAGCCATGAATAACCCTTCAGGCATGAATTGAGGAGTTTAGAACCCATGAATAAACCAAAGAATGACGCCAAGGACAAGAATGGCAAAACGACCATCGCACCCGGAGTCCTAGTCACAATAGCTCGTTTAACGTCCCTACGGATACCAGGCGTCGCCAGAATGGCCCCGATTCCAGGTGGCGTGAATCGCATCTTTCGCCGGGGATCTGGCGAAGGTGTTCGGATTGAAGTGGAAGATGGAACCGTTTCGGTCGATCTCTACCTTATCCTAGCCCACAATACGAACGTACGAGAGGTTAGCCGCAAAGTCCAGGCTGAAGTAGCCCGCGCTATAGAAGACATGGTTGGGATGAAAGCCAAGCGCGTCGACGTTCACGTCGAAGATGTCGATTATAGCGAAACAGAAGAACAAGGCTAGTATATATCGATGAAGCACGAGCGACGCCTTGCACGACGCCTGGCTCTCCAGGCTCTCTATGAAATCGACAGTGTAAATCACTCACCCGAAGATGTCATTAACCGCAACGTTGAAGAAAATAAAGCGATGACTGACACAAACATCGATTTCTTTCGCAACTTAGTGCTGGGCACATTACAATCGAAGGATTCGCTCGACCATCTAATCGCCAGGTATGCTCCAGAATGGCCTGTTAATCAGCTAGCCATTATTGATCGGAATGTCTTGCGCCTGTCTTTATGGGAGCTCGCTCTCTTCGATGAAACCCCACTCAAGGTTGCCATCAATGAGGCTGTCGAACTGGCAAAGATCTACGGGTCAGACAGCTCCCCGAGATTCATCAATGGCGTCCTTGGCTCGCTTGCTGAACACGAGACCGAGATTCGGCAATACTTGCTTCTCGACCTCAAGGCAGAATAAGAGACCATGGAATTTTTCGGCATCGGATACCTTGAACTTCTCTTTATTCTGGTTATCATGCTTCTTGTGCTCGGTCCGCATGAAATCAGCAAGATCGCTCAATCAGCAGGACGTTTTCTAAACCGATTATATAAATCTGAAGAATGGAGGGCGATAATCCAGACATCCCGGAAGCTCCGTAATTTGCCCCATGAACTTGCCCAAAAGGCCGAACTGGATGAGATCAGAGATATTCATCAGAGCCTTCAACAGGCGGGATGTCAATTTGAAGAGGAAATGAAAACCGCCAGATATGACATCCGTGCTCTCGATGACGAACTGCAAGTCCAGAATAAGTCTGGGACAAATTCCGAAGATGTCATTCAGACACTAGAAACCAAAGGTGTAGCCGCCGATTCCCCCTCATTTCCGAAAAAGACCC
>DAOVFE010000249.1 GCA_030673085.1 Anaerolineales bacterium
GGTGTGCCAACTTGCTCAATCCGGCCTTCATGGATAACTGCAATACGGTCAGAAAGACTCATTGCCTCGCCCTGATCATGAGTGACGTATACTGTAGTAATGCCCAGCCGCCGCTGTAGGCGGCGAATCTCCACCCGCATCTGCACCCGCAATTTTGCGTCAAGGTTTGAAAGCGGCTCGTCAAATAGAAGCACTTTGGGCTGCATGACTAGCGCTCGAGCCAGCGCCACCCGCTGCTGTTGCCCACCCGATAATTGGTGCGGCATTCTCGCCTCTAGCCTTACCAAATTCATCAACTGCATCACTATTTCAACGCTCTCACGAATCAGGTCGGCCGGCTGTCTTTTGACCTTGAGGCCATAGGAAATATTATCGTAGACCGACATATGCGGGAAAAGGGCATAGCTCTGAAATACCATAGCCATGGGCCGCTTATTTGGCGGCATGTCGTTGATCGATTCGCCATCTAATATGATTCGCCCTGATGTGGGGAATTCAAAGCCGGCGATGAGTCGCAGCGTCGTCGTCTTACCACAACCCGATGGCCCTAATAATGTGACGAATTCCCCTTGTCGGATTTTCAGGTTGAGCCCATTCACGGCTTGCACTTCTCCGTGCCGACCGAAGTTCTTTACCAGATTATCTAAAATAAGATCGCCTGATTCCGTAATCATGTAGCCTCACATTTCAATCAGCCGCTCGGCTCCGGTCTTTGAGCCGATACCGGCGTACATTAGGCCAATGGCCGATAGAACGATAGCAATCAACACCACACAATAGGCCGCGGCGTTGCCGAAGCGGCCTGTCTCCGCCTCATTGAGAATTTGCGCCGTCATGATACGCCAGCGTGGTGTGACCAAAAAAATGATCGCCGACAGCGAAGTCATAGATCGGGCAAAACTATAGATCATGCCGGTTAGAAACGCCGGCCGGATCAGGGGCATCGTTATCTTGCCAAAGGTCATGACCGAACTGGCCCCTAAACTAGCCGAGGCTTCTTCCATTGCAGTATCAACCTGCTGCAGCGCGGCTACTCCCGAGCGCACGCTGCCCGGAATGCAGCGCACTACATAAGCCAGGATAATGATCAACGCAGTGCCGGTAAGTTTAGGAATTAACCCGCCCCACATTGGTTGATTGAAGGCCAGGATAAAGCCGATGCCCACCACTGTGCCGGGAACGGCGAGTCCCAACACAGAGGTAAAGTCCACCAAGTTGCGGCCCATGAAATTCCGCCGCACTACCAGGAACGCAATAAGCATACCCATCAAGCCAGCGATTGGCGTTGCAATTGATGCGAGCAGCGTTGTATCGATCATGGCTTTAGAACCATAGCCAAAAATAACAAAGTGGAAGTGCTCCAGCGTTAGCGCGTAGTTGATTCCCCATACCTTGGTTACCGCGCCCACAAAGATGAAGCCATACATCAGTAAGATCAGACCAGAGGCGATCAGGGATAGGCCGAAGAGAGGCCATTTAATCCATGGCGATCGAATCGGTTTATGATAGCCGGTTGGCTTGCCAGTAACAGAGACATAAGAACGCCGGCTCACCCAATAATGTTGAAAGAAAAAGATCGTCAACGAAGGCAAGAGCAAGATGATTGAAAGTACTGCCCCGGCAGTCAAGTCATACTCGCCGATGATTGCCAGATAAATGCGGGATGACAGGACGGTGAAATTTCCTCCAATAAGGAGTGGATTTGCCAGGTCGGCTATCGCCTCGACGAACAGCAATAGGAACGAGCTGGCCAGCCCGGGGATAAGCATGGGCACGGTTACGGTGCGGAATACGCGCCAGCGCCCAGCGCCCAGGTTGACCGCCGCTTCTTCCAATGCAGGATCCAACGCCCGCATCATTGCCAGAAGTGTCAAATAGGCGACAGGAAAGAACGAGATGGTCATAACCAGGATCAGTCCATCCAGACCATAAATATCATAGCGAATGCCAAGCAACCGCTTGGTGATCAACCCACTGCGGCCAAAGAGCACGATAGCCGACATGGCAACCGCGAAGGGCGGCGAGATAATCGGCAGTATGCCTATCAGGTTGAAAAATCGCTTAAAAGGCACGTCCAGTTTGACTTGAACAAAGGCAAACAAGAAACCCAGCAATGTTCCTGCCGATGCAACGCCAAGCCCCATACGAAGTGTGTTGCCTATAACCCGCCATGTGCCCCGCGCAGCCACGAGGCGCTGATAGACGCTCACTGCCTCAATGCTCACGCCCACCGATAGAATCTTAATCAACGGATAAACCACAAAGACGCCAAGGAATCCCAGCGAGATCAGTAGGCCAATGGCTAGAATACCATCTTGGGTTAGTCGTCGATATTCATGAATACGGATGGCGAAATATTCAGACATAGGTCATACCACTAGAAAAGGCCTCCGCGGCTATAAAAAGAGAACCTCGGAGGCCTGTGAATGCTTGCCGGGATTTTATCCTTCGGGCGGCGCTGCGCCTTCGCGCACTTCCTCGCCAAACCGTTCTGATAACTCGCTTCGCATTTCTCCTGCCAATCCATGATCGTATTCAAGCAGGGCCACCTGATCCAGAGCGATAGCCTCTGCGGGTACGACAGTATTAGGATTGGAGGGCACCTGATAGGATTTAACGGTGGCAGCTATTGCCTGTGCCTCGGGGCTCAGCACCCATTCCATCCAAACCTTGGCCGCCTCTGGGTTCGGCGCGTCCTTGATAAGTGCCTCACTGCCAATTTCATACCCAGTTCCCTCAGCAGGGAAAGATACCACAAGGTTAGCGCCCGTTTCTTCGCGGAATTTGACACAATCATGCGAGAAGATAATGGCCACCGCCACTTCTCCGGCCGCCGCCATACGTCCTGGCGCCGATCCGCTCTTGGTATATTGGAAGATATTGTCATTCAACTTCTTCAAATATCCAAATGCCTCATCCTCGCCTCGAAGCGCCACTTGAGTGTAGAGGAAAGTATAGGCTGTACCCGAAGTGCGCGCATCCGCTACGGCAATATTGCCCTTGAGCGCGGGATCCAACAGATCTTCCCATGAGGTCGGCGGTTCAACACCCAGCTCGTCGAGTAGATCTTGATTGGAGCAGAAGCCAAGCGCGCCGACGTAAATTCCAGTCCAAACACCATTGGAGTCTTTCAGACTATTAGGAATATCGGCGGCACTGGGCGGAGCATACGGCTCGATCAGTCCTTCGATATATGCGGCACTTTGCCCTTCGCTTGGTCCGCCCCACCATACATCAAACGAAGGTGCGCCCGCCTCTGCCTGCAAGCGGGAAAACGCCTCGCCTGAAGAGAGCCGCACATAAGCCGTTTCTATTCCGGTTGCCTCCTGAAAGGCAGCCACCATCGCTTGAGCCCAATCTTCCTGAGGCCCGGCTAGAACGGTTAGTGGTCCAGTGACCTCCACCGGTTCTTCAGTCGGTTCTTCAGTCGGTTCCTCAGTAGCCTGGGGCGCGGCCTCTGTCGCTTCGGGCGCCGGCTGAGTTGGTTCAGGCTCAGGCGCGCAAGCTCCCAACGACATGGACAGGATCAACGCCACAGTCAATAAAATGATAATGCGTCGCATGGTTCACCTCTTTTATTTTTGGCATCTCTGCCTATAAGCGAATCCTATATGACGCCA
>DAOVFE010000226.1 GCA_030673085.1 Anaerolineales bacterium
CATTCTGGCTAATCGAATAATGCCGATATATACTATTTAGCCAGCTCATCTTTAGAATGATATCCTCTGCTAGATTTTTGGGCCGCTATTCCTCACTCCCGCTGAACAAGCATCTTCAAATTTGTGGAAATTATCGATGAAGCGCAAGGCGAGATCCCGATAGCGCTGCATATAGCTGTCGGCGCTCGGCCAGGATGATGCCGGATCCAATATCTCAGAAGGAACACCCGAACATTCCTTGGGAACGTTGAATCCAAACACCGGATCGGTTGTATATTCACCATTCAGCAATTCACCGCTCAATGCCGCATTGAGAAGCGCTCGAGTATAGCCAATGCTGATACGTTCTCCCACGCCATACGGCCCTCCAACCCACCCAGTGTTCAAGAGCCAGCAGTTTACGTCATAGCGTTGAATTTTCTGCTCCAGCAAATCAGCATAGACCCCAGGATGCTGCACCATAAATGGCGCTCCGAAACAGGTGCTAAAGGTGATTTCCGGAGCATCCCCTACTCCTGCCTCTGTTCCACCGGTCTTTGAGGTGTAACCGGAGAGAAAGTGATAGATCGCCTGATCGGGTGTAAGCCTGGCAATTGGAGGCATCACGCCAGAGGCATCACATGCCAGGAAAATGATGTTCTTTGGATGCCCCCCCATCTTTCCGGGCATTACATTATCGATGTATTCCAAGGGATAGGATGCCCGGGTATTGGTAGTGATGGAATCATCATCCAAATCAATCGTCCGAAAAGCGGGATCGTATACTACATTCTCCAAGATCGTCCCGAACCGCTGTGTGCATGCGTAAATCTGAGGTTCGGCAGATTGCGACAACTTAATTATCTTGGCATAGCAGCCGCCTTCGAAGTTAAAAATACCTCGCTCGCTCCATCCATGCTCGTCATCCCCTATTAATCGGCGTTTTGGATCGGCTGAAAGCGTGGTTTTGCCGGTGCCAGATAAGCCAAAGAAAAGGGCCGTCTCGCCATCCTTTCCCACACTGGCCGAGCAATGCATCGGCATAACACCTTTGAATGGAAGAATATAGTTCATTACCGTAAAAACGGTCTTTTTGATCTCACCGCCATAAGCCGAATCGGCGATAAGGCACAATTTCTGCTCGAAATTGATAGCAATAACCGTGCTCGACCGAGCGCCGTCAATCGGAGGAAAAGCCTTAAAGGACGGGGCGCAGATCAAGGTAAACTCGGGGATATATTCCCGATGCTCATCTTTAGTTTGAGGGTGGATAAGCATATTCCGCGAAAATAGGCTGTGCCAGGCATATTCGGTTATGATACGAACCGGAAGCTGATATTCAGGATCTGCTCCGGCAAAACAATCCTGAACAAAGACATCCTTGCCCTGAAGATAGCCCTGCATCCGTACAAAAAGCTCATTGAACTTGTCTGGGCTGAACGGTTGATTGTATTCAGCCCACCATACGTCGTCCTCAGTTGTCGGCTCGCGAACGATATATTTATCCTTCGCCGCTCGTGCAGTATGTTCACCTGAAAGCACTGCTACCGCTCCAAGATGGGTGATCCTTCCCTCCCGCCGGAGAATGATTTCCTCGTACAACGCCTCCGGCAGCAGATTCCAATAGACGTGATTTAGATTATGTAATCCATGTGATTCCAGGCCATAATCGCTTTTAAAAACCTGTGATTCCCCTTGTGCCGGCGTTTGCATCTCTAGTATGTTGTTCATAGCCAATCCCTGACCCTCTTTTGATTGCCAATATATATTTCCCGCGGAGACGTTGAATCCAAAGCCCATTTAAGCCGCTCGACGCCCTCGATGACATCCTTTACAGATCCGGCAAAGCTCAACCTGAGGTACCCCTCCATGCCAAAGGCCTTTCCCGGAACGGTTACCACCAATGCCTTCTCCAGCAAGAACTCAGCTAGTTTAACCGAATCGCTGCTATGTCCCCGAAAATCCGGCAGACAATAGAACGTTCCTTGAGGCGGCGTAACCTTTACCCCTTTAAAGGACCCGAGCTCTTGAAGCATCACATTGCAGTTGTTCTCGATTGTGAGTCGAAGGCTCTCGATGGCGCTTTTAGGCCCTGTAAGAGCGCCCTCGGCTGCCGCTTGAGATACAACTGAAGGACAGGATGTAGTCTGTCCCTGGATACTTTTCATCCTCTCAACCAATTCCTGATTGGCAATCACCCATCCTATTCGGATTCCGGTCATGCCAAACATCTTTGAAACACCGTTTATTACGATGATATGGCTATTTTCAACCTCTTTTGAGGTGAAATCGTATCCCGGCCTGACTATGATTCCATCAAAAATGAGCTTCTGGTAGATGTCATCCATAATGAGGTAGATGCCCTTGGTTTCACAGAAGTCTACAAGTTCAGCAATGAAAGATTCGGCATATACCGCGCCGGATGGGTTATTCGGGTTGTTTACAATGATCGCCCTGGTAGAGGAGCCGGCCGCTTGTTTGATATCCTCTATCCGTGGATAAAAAGTGCCTTCTTCAGGATGTACAACGATCGGAACTCCACGGACCATTTTTATCATTTGCGGATAACTGACCCAATATGGCGCCAAAATTATTACTTCGTCCTTGGGGTCGACAATCGAATAAAGGATATTAAAGATCGATTGCTTGGCGCCGTTGGAAACGATCACATTCTCCGGCTTCACTTCCCGGGCATAATTCTCTTCGGTATAGCGAATAATCGCTTTCTTCAATGCAGGGATGCCATCCGTGGGCGCATATTTGATATTGCCCTCGCTTAGCTTAGCTGCCGCGCCGAGAATAGCTGCTATTGGCGCCTTGTTCTTTGGCTCTCCAATTCCAAGATGAATAACTGGTTCACCTCTTGCCCGTAACATGCGGGCGGCATCATTTAACTTTAATGTTGGCGATGGATCGATAGATCTAGCTAGCCGGCTGATTCTCATCTTTTGAAAAGCCTCCCATTTCAATTAGAAGACCAACTTCAGGGTATTGCCGATAATTCTTAATTTCTATTTCCCCAGTGCTCAATTATATCCCTCTCTACTTATTATAAATACTGGCAATTTGTCATATACCTTCACAGCACATAAAGCATAAATTTACCCTTGGAAAAGATCAATTCCTGGCTGGCGAATAGCTTTTCCGTAAACCATGAGCTTTCCGCCTCTATATTCTATGGCTATACGCAAGAATTAAGCCTTATTCACGCTCTCACCCACAACCTCCTCGTCCATCATGGCATTTTATAAGAGATAGCAAAAAATGAGTAGAAGCAATTTATCCTTTATATCTTCATCCCTTTCCTGCATGCATGCATATTTCAACCTTTCCCTTAACCGAAAGAGCTCATCAGAGCCTCTATACTATTTGCAATTAATCTTGCTGTGTGTGCAATTATTATTGCGGAAAGGGTAAAAATGGGTCAGAAAAGGGAACGGGGACAGGATTATTGGAGAATATTGCAAAAGAGGGATCATTTTTTTAGCGAAGAATTGGTTGCGCGGCCATACTGCTACGAAGATACAGAACTGCGCGGCTAGGCTGCTATCTATACGGCTGCGTCAGTTGCAAGCGCTGGTTGGGTAGCGAAATCTGTTAAGGGACTATCACTGCACCTTCTCAAACTCTATCCGATCCAGCCAGACGTTCCGATCCTCACCTGTGGCAGGTGACCACTCATCGTTAATAAAGCGAAGCCGCAGAGTATGAGGCCCAGAAGAAAGTTCGGCAAGCAAAGTGTGAATATCCCAGTCTCTTGACAATTCTACCTGCCCCACCACATGACCATCCATCACGACTTGAATGAGTGGATAGATGCTATCGACAGGTGTGCCTTTACCAACAATACCGAGACGGTATTGCCCTTCCTGCACTACCTGTATTGTCCCTTGAATGTACCCGTTCATATACATTGCCGCATTTCCCCCACTAGCTTGAAAATATTCGAAGTTTGGCATAGGAGAGAG
>DAOVFE010000110.1 GCA_030673085.1 Anaerolineales bacterium
CCGGGGCGGAAGGATGACCCCTGCCCAATCGTAAACGTATATGCCCTAAAGGCACTGGCCCAGGTGACGGGATTTCTGGATAGCCCAACCACACGTACAGGTGCCGAGATGCTCCTCTGGCATTGGGAACACCAGACAGAGCGCAAGATATACATGTTTGGAATAGGCACCAGCTTCCGCAAACTCAAGTATCCATTCGTCTGGTACGACATATTGCATGTAACAGATGTGCTCAGCCAATTTCCCTTTGTATATGGAGACCCACGGTTCCGGGAGATGCTGGAGACAATCACCAGCCAGGCTGACGAAGAAGGTCGATATACGGCGGGATCAATGTACCGGGCCTGGAAGGGCTGGTCTTTTGCCGATAAAAAGAACCCGTCGCCATGGCTTACCTTCCTAGTGCTGCGGATTCAACGGCGAATAGGGGATGCATAATAGCCATTTGGAATCTACCTTGGCTAGCTTGTCATAGAAAGATAATCAGCATTGGATATTTCGGGCAAAATCTTAATAATAGATGAGCAATGGAATAATCTAGCTGGGAAGCAGTAGCTTAAAGCCATCACGCGCCTTTTCGAATTAAACATAATAGCCGATATGCCCGGGGCGATAGAAGCTCCTGGAGATAGTTCCTGGGGGACTTGCACTAGGACCTTAAATATGTGTAATATATCCCTGAAGGTATGATTCATTAATGACGGCACTGAAAAATACCAAATGTGAGATAGGGCTTTTCCTGCTGGCGGCTGATTCTATCATTTGACTCGTTAATGCTTTGCTATGATGAAATTCTGCGCATTCATATAACTTGCGGCTTGTGGTTGCGCTAATATCTGAAGCAAGGTATTTTATATAGGATTCTCTGTCTTACGACAGACGTCTGACAATTGATCTTGAATAGATTTCGTTTGGGTGAATTCACTTATATGGAGGGACAATAACTTTAGACTAAGTACTCGTCGAAGGATGAGCTTCTGCAATTTCGGGAGCTATTATCCGGATAGAAAGGTCGACTGGTCTCAACAACTGGGAAAAATATATTTAACTCGAAAGGCGAAGGTTCTCAAAAAGAGAAATAAAATAATAGATCAAAGATACCTGTTGGATTGCTGAAATAGGCGATAGGAATCCCGGATATCTAATTAAAAGATCTATTGAAACCAACAAACACCAGATTGAAAAGGAACGGAAGATGAGTCATGCTGAATTGATTCAAGGTGTAAGCACTGCAATAACCAATTTTGATGACGAAGAGGCCAAAAAAAAGACCATGGAGGCGCTTAATGCAGGTGTCGATCCCCTTGAATTTATCAAGCGGTCGGTTCAGCCCGCAATGGATCATATTGGGAAACTCTATGAGGATGGCGAAATCTATCTTCCAGAATTGATCTTGGCCGGAGATGCGGCCTCAGCAGTTCTAGAAGCCGCCGTACCAAGAATCGCCATCAACGATCAGGCAAAAGCGATGAGAGGGACGGTTGTTATCGGAGTGATGTTTGGCGACAATCACGACATCGGGAAAAATCTGGTTAAAGCCCTGCTTCAGGCCTATGGCTTCAAGGTTATCGATCTCGGCACCGATGTTCCGGTTAAGACCTTCCTCGATACTGCACTAAAGGAAAATGCCGATATTATTGCATCTTCCACTCTAATTACTACTTCTCTTCCCTATCAACGACAATTGATTGAACTGCTTAAGGCCAGTGGTAACCGGGACAGATTCTATGTTATTCTCGGTGGAGGGCCAGTCAACCCGAAATGGACGAAGGATATTGGCGCGGATGGCTATGGAAATGACGCCAAGGATGCTGTTGCGTTGTGCAATAAACTCGTAACCGAGGATTTAAAGCCACCTTTGGATCATCCGGTGATAGTAGGCGCTATCACACGCTAAAATAATAAGGGACAGGAGATGAAATATGCACAACAAGCCGGATATTGTTGAGATTCTCACTCGTAGCCAGACGGGCGAATATTGCACGGTAAAAGATTGGGATGTTAGACGGATTCCAGGCGCGATCCGGGCCATGCTGAAGAAATACAACCTGGCAAAGACGTGCGATCAAGAGAATCCAGTCAACTGGGATTATGAGCTGGCAGATGCTTTTTACCAGGCTGGTTACGAGCTGGCGCTTGAGCTGGGAATGCTCTGCGAAAGCACGGAGAGGATAATCAAGGTTTCGGAGGAGGAGCTAAATAATTCAATTAAGTTTGCGCCGTCAGAGCTCTTCCTTGGAGAAGGGAAAGACGGCACCTGGTTGCGTGCTCGCACCCCGGCAGATCCCTATCCAATGAAAATTGCCGCGTCGTTAGGAATCACTGTCTCCGAAGATATATTTCCCATACTTGTAGAAGCCATTGCCAGAGAAAGAGAAGTGGATATCCTCGAAGCGGGATCGTTGGTGACGGTATTTGGTCATGAGGTTCTCTCCGGAACTCCTTGGGAAACCCTGATGGGCTATCGACACGGTCGTCTTCATCGCGAGATCAGGCGACGAGCTGGGCGTCCGGGAATGGGAGCCATTGGAAGCATATCATCTGTAACGGAGTACGGCCAGTTTGGAGCTTATGGTACGCCGGGCGCTTTTCTTCCCAGAGATCTTGCTCTCATCCTTCTTCCTTCTGAGTTAAAAGTAGATTACCGGAGCTTGCATAAAATCATCCATACTCTCAACTGCGGCGGAGTCATGAAATGTGATTCGCCTTCCATGATTGGCGGCATGTCCGGGCCTCCCGAAGGCGCAGTCCTCTCGGCGATTGCTTGGGCGCTTTTATCCTATGCGATTTTACAAAATCATACCGGTGGCGGCGAGATATATGATGTGCGCTATTTGGCAAATGTAAACCGTGAAGGATTGTGGGCGTTGAGCGTCACTTATCAGGCGTTGAGCCGGAACACTCATTTACTTGTTCATGGGATCGCCAACGAAGTCTCAGGGCCCTGTACCGAAAATTTGCTGTATGAGATCGCTGCCGGCCTGGCGACGCTCGCCTGCTCCGGTTCAAGTTTCACGACCGGCCCTCGAACAGCGGGAGGAAAGTTGCACGATTATATAACTCCGCTGGAATGCCGCTTTACTGCCGAGGTAGGTCATGCGGCCTCTGCACTTGAACCAAAGCAAGTGAATGACATCGTAAAAAAGCTTCTGCCCTATTATGAGTCCACGATTAAAACACCTAATGTGGGAATACCCTTCCAGGAGGCATATGATCTAGAAACGATGCAGCCCATCAAGGAATGGGAGGATATCTACCGTAAAGTAAAACATGAGGTTATTGACCTCGGAATCCCCATGGATGAGTTCTAGAGGCCGATAGGCTGAAAGAAGGATGCTAAGATTCGGGTCGGATGCTATTAAGTTGATGAGATTTTATTCGGCCGGACGAACTTAGCCAATAGGTCAAGGGTGGCTAATCCGGACTGAAGTATAGATTAAATTCCTCTTCGTCTAGCATACCGCTTGGATAAAGAAGAGAGTGTTGAAAAAACGAGATCATTTATAAGTGAAGAACCCCCACCCAGTGTGCGATGCGCGCTGTCGCTTGCTGTGGGGGTTTTCACTAAATAGGTTGTGTTTTGTTAGAATACAATATATGAATATATTACTCCAATAAAATATGGCCACATTATTATGGCGAAAAACTATATTCCCGGCTGATGTCTGGAATAGGTCTTTGCATGAAAAAATGTACGCCGGTATTTTGAGATAAGGTACCAGAAAGGAGTAGGGATGGCGACTTTGCTGGTGAAAAATGCAGATCTCTTGCTTACCATGGATAAGAAGCGGATGTCGATCCCCGAAGGGGGAATCTATGTCCGTGACAATGTAATTGAGAAAGTGGGCTTGACCTCGGAGTTGCCTGATAAGGCCGATAGAATGATTGATGCTAATGGCATGGTGGTGATGCCGGGGTTGATTAATACACACCATCACTTATATCAGACACTCACCCGCGCATTGCCGGGTGCTCAGGATGCAGAACTCTTTGACTGGTTGGCGCGCCTATATCCGGTGTGGGGCGAATTAACGGATGAGGCCAATTATGTGTCGTCGACAATTGGCTTTTCAGAGTTGATTCTAACAGGCTGCACGACCACTGCAGATCATCTGTATCTATATCCCAATGATGTGCGTCTTGATACTTCCATTCGAGCGGCGCAAGAAATCGGAATTCGTTTTCACCCTACCCGTGGTTCGATGAGCTTGGGGCATTCTAAAGGCGGCCTCCCGCCGGATCATGTTGTTCAGGATGAGGAAACCATTATCAAGGATAGCCGGCGTCTGATTGAGACTTATCATGACCCCAATCCATACTCCATGCTGCGGATCAGCCTGGCTCCGTGCTCCCCGTTCTCGGTGACTGGGGATGAGATGATTGAGGCTGCTAAGTTGGCCCGGTCCTACGAAAAGGTAATGCTCCATACCCACGTCGCCGAGACCAAGGATGAAGAGCGGTTCTGCATTGAGAAATTTGGAGTTCGGCCGGTGAAGTATATGCAGCAACTTGGGTGGGTTGGTCCGGATGTCTGGTGGGCTCACTGTATATATCTTAATGATGACGAGATCAAAATAATGGCAGAAACGGGCACTGGCGTGGCTCACTGCCCAGCATCCAATATGCGGCTTGGATCGGGCATTGCCAATATCCGGCAGATGCTCGATGAGGGCGTCAAAGTCGGGCTGGCGGTAGATGGTTCGGCATCGAATGACAGCTCCAGTATGCTAGAAGAGGCTCGCCTGGCGTTGTTGCTGCAGCGGGTAGACAAGGGCGCCAAAGCCATTAGCGTAATGGAAGTGCTTGAAATAGCCACTCTTGGCTCGGCCTCGGTGCTTGGGCGGGATGATTTAGGGATGATTGCGCCGGGCAAGGCCGCCGATTTCATTGGTTTCAGGACTAACCGGCTTGAAGTTGCTGGTGGAGCAGTCCATGATCCGGTGGCGGCTCTGCTGCTTTGTCCACCATATAGCGTTGATTTGTCAATTATCAATGGGCGTCAGGTAGTGCGTGATGGCAAGTTGCTGGGCGTCGATCTAGAGGGCATGATTGCTCGGCATAACGAACTGGCCGCTGAGATGGCCGCTAGGCATCCGTATCCTGAGAAGTAATAAAACGTCTTTGGAGTGGCATAAACCGCGGTTATGACAGTAGAAGATATATTAGATTTACATACACCTCTTCTCAATCCGCATGCCGGCGAGCCGGATCCGCTGGAACGTTTTCTCAAGCGCTATAGAAAACGTCGGTCCGTGATGGAGCCGATCTACCGTCAGATGATACTTGAAGCTAATCGGCTGGCTAGGCCGCAAGCAGTAACTCACATATATAAGGCAGAGGAAGTTCCACAAATCGCAGCCTATATGCAGAGCGTGGAATATATCGACCTTGGCGTCTGTACGATTGGGCCTGAAATCGAGGCACGAATTAGGGAGCTTTCGAGAGAGAAACTGGCCTCAGCGATGGTGTTAGATGAGGTTGGAACGGCGATGGTGATTGAGCTGGGATGCCGCATGCATCAGGCTGCGCGCTCTGGAGCACGAACCATGAACATGCGGGCCAGTCCATCCTTTCGACCGGGCATCGGCCATTGGCCGCTTAAGCTCCAGGAGGAGCTATTTCATCTTTTGCCTGTAGAGGAGATAGGGGTTAGTTTAACTGAAAGCCTTATGATGTCTCCTCAGAAATCGCTCAGCATGATAGTGGGCATTGGCACCAACCTTCAACGGAGTAGGGCACCGGAGAAATCCGGCGATGAGCTTGTCGAATGAGCGGGGCGGGCGTGGATTGCAGCCGGTACAAGGTGAGATTATGCAAGCCAGGATTGTAGGTTGAAGGCTATTACGCCCGAGTATGAATGGCCAGGTTCATAGCTAAAGGCCCTTTGGGCCTAAAGGCGAAGGGCGCCTAAGCGCCCATGATTTATTCGATTAGACAGAATCCCGCCTTGCAGTTTAGGATTTTTAATCCCCCCTGTTTGTCCCCCTGTGGCAAGCGGCCGTTGATCCGGCGGTAATACAGAAGGTTTTATCGGCCGCTGCGGAGGAGGTCTGTTAATTGTAATATTCCTCATTGTGGTGGTTAAGGTGAGCTTGCTTATTTCAATCATATCCGGCGATGATGGGGCGGAGCAGCGGCTGATGGACCTCCGAAGGCAAACACAACATCACGCCGTTGCGCAGCGACTTGCTGGGGGTATGGGGGGAAAAACAAAATACGTATTGCTCTCATTAAAGGTTATGAAGAGGAATAGGGTTTGTCGCTCGGAATCAAAGCGTGCTCTATCAACATCTAATC
>DAOVFE010000402.1 GCA_030673085.1 Anaerolineales bacterium
ACTTCGTCGAAACGCCGAAATCGATCAGCACCGCCTCGAGCCGATCCCCTGTTCGCAACGGGTAACGAAAGAGAATATTGTCGGGTTTAATGTCATTATGGGCAAAACCACGGGCATGAATATATTCCAATGCTTTGCTCAACTGATGGCAAATAGCGGCAGCCTCGAATAAAGAAAGCGGCCCTAACCCACGCATATAGGATTCGAGTGAACCCCCTCTCAAACACTCCATTCCAAAGAACCAGGGACTTCCTATAATCTCAACTGCTCGTTCTTTATATGGATTCTTGCCCTTTGAGACTTGTGCAAGCCGGACTACGCCCTTATGTTTCAATTTCTTAAGGATCTCAACTTCCTTTTGGATGGCGGCATAGAAATAGGTGCTTTTGGATCCTACCCGGCTGATTTTAAGCGCAACCGGAGAAGCCTTTCCGTTTGCCGGCTTTACCTTTACGACCCGCGCCATTCCGCCCCGGCCCTCGGGATAGAGCTCTACAACCTTAAATTCGCCAATAGAGCAACCAAGACTCAATTCCGAAAGCGGATAAGGCATATCATCCCCCTATAGCGTCTATGCACCTACAAGCTCATTTCTGCTGTTCCAATCTGCGTCGTGGACGGGTCTGACGCAGATCTTCATCAAGATCTGGCTGGTTCCCATCCGAACCGGAAAGATGAAACACAAATCGGATTCCTCCCCGCTCTAAAGCGGCCAGATCGATAATGTCGCCGTCCTGTATCGGCTCAGGCTCCAATGCCGCAAGACGCCGGTTATTCACGTAAGTTCCGTTGCTGCTATCCTCGTCCCGAATCTCAAAGTGATCATCTTCATCCAGGATTGTGGCATGCAATCGGCTTATTGGGCTATCTTCCTCACCAATGTGAAAAAGCAGATCCGCATAGCGACGTGATCGTCCAATCGCAGTCGTACCATAGATCTCAAAAGCCTTTTGAGATGAACCATCGCCGCCTTCTAAAGGCATAAGGTAGGCTCGCGCCACTAGCTCCGATCGTCTACCGGTAACGCGCTCGACAAAATCAACGATTCCTTCGCTTGCTTGTTGAATAGCCGGAGCTATGCGCGAGCGATTAACCAAAAGAAATGCGCTTAATCCTAGCGAGATTATCACCAGCCCAATTAGCAAATAATCTAGCTTATTGCTCGCGAAGCCCAAATCCGTATTAGTCTGAGGTGCAGTATAGGATACCCCCACCGTTACCGGCGGCGATTTGCCCTGAAGTCCCAACTCATCTTCGACTTCGACTCGCAGAATCGCCGGGGTTTTACCTTCGGACTGGTAAGAGCGGATATCCCACCTAAACTCGGCCCGGTTATCTGCCACTTGCGCCTGAGCCAGGGAAACATCGTCCACCAACATGCGGGCCTTTCCTAAGTTTCGTGGATAGCCATCAGGCCAATTGATAGCGGCAGTGACCATGTAAAACATCGGGTCGGCACTTAGAGGATCCTCTGACTCTTCACTTAGGCGTCTCATAATTGCCGCGCCTTGAGCAGGGCTGAGGATTTTAACTTCAGGAGGAAGAGGTTCGACACAATATTGGGCGGACGCAGTAAGGAGCTGTGCCCCAATATGGGCTTCAAGAATTACCTGCCTATCGCCTTTTGCGGCAGACGACGCCCGATAAGTAAGCAGATGCTGAGTGCGGCGGCGGGTTATGCTCTCATAAAGCGGGCCAATCGCCGGCACTTCATACGATTCCAAGAACATCCCCCCACTTCGTTCGGCTAAAGGCCGTAATGCCTCGGACCAATACGAAGTGACACTATGCCTTGCCAGTACGATATGGATTGTTATTTTAGCTTCCAAAGCCCTTGCAAAGACATCATCCAAGCTGGCCCGGGCGCCCGGCGTAAAGAGAATAATAACCTTTGCTTTATCCTCGCCTCCGGGGCTGTATTCTAGTTCGTCAATCGCTCGATTAAGGGCTGCACGGGTAAAATCGCCATATTCCGGCACAAGCGCAAAGCCATCATCCGGAGGCGTCTCGTAGCTGCTGAGCTGGGAATTCACCGCATCCGGGTCATTAGTCATCGGAACCACTAAAACTGATTCCATGCCTGCCTGTACGATCA
>DAOVFE010000098.1 GCA_030673085.1 Anaerolineales bacterium
CTGCGCTGAAAAAAGCCTGCAAGAAGGGGGACGGTATATGGGGTGTGGGGTTATGAATTGCCAGTCTGAAATAGGTTTATTCACTCACTTCAGTCTCTCAGAACAACATGATAGAAGGCGACATTATTATCAAATATAATATTCAGCAAGCGGCGCGGGGATCGGACTGCACCAGGTTCTTCAATATAGGCGAAGGTCGGGTGGCTTGTCTGTTCGCAGAAGAAATGATGTAATCTTATATAAGGGAAAAATATCTAGACAAGCCCTTTAATAGAAATTGGAGCGCCTTCGAGTTGTTTCATTTGAACCCGGTCATCACAGAAGAGCTGAAAGCCCGCGACAAACATTGATTTCCGGCGCTCTTTCAGCAGCAGTATTAGCCTATAGCTTCGCAGGAGTATTGATATGCAACAACCAAGGAAAACTTTTGACCGCGAACTGCAACGCCTTCAAGATGAGATTCTGATCTTGGGAAATATGGTGGAGAACGCAATAATCGAGTCGGTGCAGCTTCTCAAGCAGCGGGACTTTGAAGGTTCGCGTCGTCTGATCGCTGATGATCGCCTCATCAACAAGAAACGCTTTGCGATTGAGGAGGATATTTTGGCTCTTATCGCCATGCAGCAACCCATGGCCGGTGACCTGCGCACCCTTGCCGCCGGGCTGGAAATCATCACCGAGCTGGAGCGAATAGGAGATTACGCCAAGGGCATCGCCAGGATCAATATCATGATAGGCGAGAAACCTCTGCTCAAGCCTCTAATCGACATTCCGGTTATGGCTGAGAAGGCGCGAGATATGCTTCATAAGGCGCTGGACGCCTTCGTTCGACGTGATGTGGAGTTGGCCCGTGCGATCCCTGCTGATGACGACGAAGTCGACGCTCTTTATAATCAAGTTTATAGGGAGTTGCTTACTTTTATCATGTCCGACCCGCACAATATCGAACAAGCCAACTATCTATTGTGGGCGGCCCACAACCTGGAACGAGCTGCCGATCGCGTGATTAATCTTTGCGAACGAGTGATTTTCACCGTCACCGGGGAGATGGCGGAGCTAGATGCAAGGGAATCAGATCTGGCCGGGGGTTTTTAGCTGGCTGGTTCTCGTGAAGCCAGCCGGCTTATCTTCACTTAGCCCACAACCCGCATCGTATTCTATCGCTTACTGCCGCTCACCGTCACTCGCTTGAGGGCCAAGCTTGCCTAATAATTGAATGGCAGCGTGAGGATTGCAGTTCCCATAACAGCTAATTTTTTCGTGCAGCAGCGTAGCCCCGCAACAAGCGACAGCATGCGACACATGCTGTATGTAAGTTCTTCCAAGGAGGGCGCTTCAGCGCCCTTGATCCATTATCCCGTTAGTTTACCGTTGGGCATGTGTGGATTTTAAGCAAATACAAAAGGCAGATTATGAAAGCCGGGTTGGTATTATAAGACCTGTTATGTCCAGCCATGAATGTTCGGGCTTATAGATAAAAGCCCTGCTATCTTATAGAAGAAGGCTTTCACCCAATCAAATATTATCATTAGGTTTCAGATGAAGCCTTAAATATATCCCCTCCATTGCCTTGAAGTAGACAGGACATGGAAATGGGTCTATCATCCATCAGGTAGAGCTACTTTAAATAACCTCTCATTCAGATCGCATTTTACCTTTTTTGACACTGGGAGGTTAAGCTAAATCTATATATGACCGGCAATGGTCATAATGTATGAATACCGGGTCTGCCCTGGAACTTTTTATCTGCACAAGGGTTGAATTATTAAACGATCAGCTTGATAGGAGGTTTCTCCCAATGGAACAAACGACTTTCAAGGTCTATGGTTATCGATGGGTTATACTGCTCTCATATATGGCGGTCGTCGCCGTCAATCAGCTTCTTTGGATAACATTCGCCTCCATCACAGGAAACGCCGCAAGCTATTATGGAGTCTCAGATCTCAGTATCGGTCTGCTCTCTATGAGCTTTATGATCGTATACATTCTGGTTTCGATTCCCGCCTCATGGGCTATTGACACTTATGGTATCCGCATTGCGATAGGAATAGGCGCTGCGCTGACAGGAATATTCGGTTTGATGCGGGGCCTGCTGGCATCTAATTACTCCCTGGTGCTGGCTTCACAGATCGGGATCGCTATTGGCCAGCCATTCATCCTCAATGCCGTGACCAAGGTAGCTGCTCGTTGGTTTCCAATCCGGGAGCGAGCGACTGCCTCGGGCCTTGGATCATTAGCCATTTACTTGGGTATTTTTGCCGGTCTGGCATTAACTCCCTTCCTTACGGCCCAATCCGGCATCCATAGCATGCTGATTATCTATGGGATCGTATCCGTGATCGCGGCGGTTGCCTTCTTTGGAATAGTGAAGGAACATCCGCCAACGCCTCCATGCCCGCCAGAACAGGAAGAGCGATCCCTGGTTTTTGATGGTCTTAAGCAGACTCTCCATAAAAGGAATTTCACCCTGCTGATGCTCATCTTTTTCGTGGGCTTGGGTGTATTCAATGGATTAACAACCTGGATCGAAGACATCGTTAGCCCACGCGGATTCTCGCCTACCCAGGCTGGAATCATCGGGGGCCTGATGGTCGTAGGTGGAGTTATCGGTGCCCTGGTCATTCCGCCACTCTCAGATCGTTACCGTAAGCGTGTTCCTTTCATCACTTTAACCCTGGCTTTCGCAATTCCCGGACTTGTCGGAATTACTTATGCCACAAATTACGGACTCCTGGTTGCTTCGGCAATTCTTTTGGGCTTTTGCTTATTAGGCGTAGGGCCGATCGGATTTCAATACGGCGCCGAAATTGCTTTTCCGGCGCCCGAGGGCACAACCAATGGTCTACTTCTTCTCATGGGACAAATCTCGGGAATCCTCTTCATTATTGGCATGGACAGTTTCAAGTCCCCGGACACGGGATCGATGACCACCTCACTGGTTGTGCTTATTGGGCTAGTCATCCTTGGCCTGCTTTTAAGTACAAGACTCAAAGAGTCTAAATTAATGACAGAAAACCCGCCAAATTAGAACTAGCCGCTTTCAAATTATCGGTCAGAGGTGCTTTGCGTGAACACTCAAAATGTGGGCACGGCCTTGATCACCGGAGCTTCAAGCGGAATCGGCGCCGCCTTTTCGCGCCAGCTGGCTTCTCGCGGATTTGATCTTATCCTGGTCGCCAGACGAGAGAAGCGATTATCGGCTATCGCGGCTGAACTGGAGAAATCTAATGCCATCGACGCTGAGATTTTAGCCGCAGACTTATCCAAGCCTGCCGGCATTGAACGGACTGAAAGACGAATTGCCGAGCTCCCGAATTTAACTTTGCTGATCAATAATGCTGGCTTCGGTACGACCGGCAAATTCGCCGATGTGAATCTAGACAAGCAGCTTGATATGATCCAGGTGCACGTTATCGCCAGCGTGCGCCTCTGTCGGGCATCTTTGCCAGGAATGATCGCCCGGGGTAAAGGCTCCATCATTAATGTTTGTTCGCTCGCCGCTTTCATTCCCATGCCGGGCAATGTAACCTATTCCGCCACCAAAGCCTGCCTTTATGTCTTTTCTAACGCTCTACAAACCGAATTGATAGGAACGGGCGTTAAAGTACAGGCCCTTGTGCCTGGCTTCATCCATACCGAGTTTCACGATAGTTCAGAATTTGCCAGTTTTGACCGCTCTCAAATTCCCCGACCATTTTGGATGACTGCGGAAGAAGCAGCATCCAAGTCACTTAGCGCTCTTGAGCGGAATAAGCCGGTTTGCATTCCCGGCTTTAAGAATCGTCTAATCGTTGCTATGGGACGCAGCGGTCTGGCGAATTTGCTGTGGAAGATCCTCACTCGCTATGCAAGCACATAGCTTTAATGACAGCAAGGCATGTGTCAATATTGATGGCTTAGGCGGAGTTCATTGCCAGGTTGAGGGCCTCATTTATATACTATTTGAAGATAGGCCTGAGGCCCGTCGTGCCCATAAGGCAAGTGGAACAGAAGTTTGTGATGAACTTATGGCCTCGGTCTTGCAAGTTGAAGATCGACCGGTTGTCTCTGGAGATGTTGAGCAGAAGATAGCCAATGCTGGGTTAAATATTGAGCTGATTTATATGGCGGCAAATACCCGGTTGGTCACTCGCGCTGATGATCTGGATAAGGCTTGATCCGCGGTGTAGTCTAACAAGCGAAATGTCATAATAAGTCTCAGCCGTTGTTTGATGGTAATATTAATAGTGATGAATCCACTGAAAAAAGCGGGCAGCAGTAGGAAAATGGTGGTATGTAAGCTGTGTGGACTTCGCCCAAACCCCATATATACTGCCTCCATTCTCGCATTTGGGCTTTTTTCAACGCAATCTAGTGATATAAAAGACTAAAATGCCATTATTTTGCTACATACTGCTAATAGGTCCGCCGCTTGCAATTGAATCTTAGGGTAGACTCCCACCATACAACTCGATGGAGCATATAGCTTATTCGCGTGGCATTTAGAAAAGGATGTAGTCAATACCAACGATCCCACTAACTTTCTTCTCGCTTTATGCTGTCCTTGCATATCAACGACATTTCTTCAATAATTAAAATGAACCAACAAAAGCACCCAGCTCTTATGTGGCTCATCTCTTTCATCCGCGTATTTGCATTACTCATTTTGACGATCGGTCTCGCCGCTTGCGGCACATCAATCCGCCGTCAACCACTGCCCAAAGAGATCAATATGGCGAAGATTACGCCGCTCCCCGACCCACGTACCAATGGATCATATTCACTCGAAGAGACGCTTGAACGTCGTCGGTCGGTGCGATCTTTCACTGACGAACCGATCACTCAAGAGGAAACCTCCCAACTCCTTTGGGCTGCACAGGGAATCACAAATAGGCATGGTTTTAGGACTGCGCCATCCGCTGGCGCGCTATACCCGCTGGAGTTGTACATTGTTACGCCGGAAGGTATTTTTCATTACGATCCTGCCGATCATGCATTGATTGAATTATTTATGGGTGACCTGCGCAATGATCTCAGCCAAGCAGCGCTGAATCAGGAAGCTGTACTCAAAGCTCCACTGACGTTGGTGATCACAGCTGTGTATCAACGGACCGAGGATAAGTATGGCGCGCTGCGCGGACCACGTTACGTGCACATGGAGGTCGGGCACGCGGCCCAAAATGTCCTGTTGCAGGCCGTCTCACTCGATCTGGGAGCTGTGCCTATAGGCGCATTTAACGACGATCAGATCCAAACCGTGCTTGGGTTGCCCGCTGATCACGAACCAGTTTACTTAATCCCTATTGGTCACCCCCAATGAATACAACCCTAAGCTGAACCTCCGTGTTTATAATAGAGAGTGCCAAAACGGATTATTTGGATAATATGAGCCTTTAAATCTCCGCTAAGCCCCCTTTTAAAAATGCTTGACCTTTCCCCTATAACGCTGCAAGAGCGCGATATTATACTCATCTGCACCGTCAATATTTGAGCTATAACCGACCGGAGGTGTTGCGCCTTGATCTAAAATATCCTTTATCACTTGAACCATCAACGCATTAATAATGGCAGCGCCAATTGTGCCAGAAGTCGGTCCAACTTTCGGCGGGAGACTATCAAACTGAACAATTGCATCTCCAAATACGCCCCGATTATCCAAGACGATATCTGCAAGTTCAAACAGACGCTTTCCTGAAGGATGCCTCGAGGGTTCCTGGCTGGAATGATTTACGGAAGTAAGAGCAACAACAGTTAAGCCCCTCTCCTTCGCCAGTATAGCCATTTCAATTGGTACGATGTTGCGACCCGAATTGGATATGATGATGATCGTATCCCCAGGTTGAACATCATAATCTTCGAGGATTGCCTCCGCATATCCAGATATGCGCTCCACCCTCGTGCTTCGAAGACCGCCAAATAGCATAGATAAATCCGGGTCAAGGATTGCATTTGCAGCCATCAACCCCCCTGCCCGATACCAACCTTCCATGGCCAGCAGGTTTGAATGCCCGGTGCCAAATAGATGCACCACTCGACCCTTAATAATGCTGTCCGCTATTATCTTGGCTGCTTTATGGATACTTTCCATCTGGGTGGTTACAACTTCATTTAAAATCCTTTGTACTTCTTTAAGATAAATCTCTGCCGACATTTTTCATCCCTCCCTACTTAATGTATATAAGAAATCGTTTTTCGATTAACCCGCCAATAAACTTTTTCCGCCCCGATAGAAAAACATCACCGGAGATCCGATTTTTGCTTTCCGAGCCATGCGTGGCCTTCTTCCGAATTACAATCTTATTGCGCGGGTTATTTGCTCTAATCTCATGCTTGATTGCACTGAAAGAAGCATCCACCAGTAAGGAAAGTGGGCATATATTGGGTATGGGCGAAGCCCACACCCAATATATGCCGTCCACATTTTCGTATTTAGGATTTTTTCAGTGCATTCAGACTTGATTTAGTGATAAAAGCGTTTCGCAGATTTCTCAATATGCAATCCTTTCTACTCAGGCCGTGAGCATCTCTTGAGAACTATAGGCTTCACTCCCGTTTCAGCCAAACGATCATTTGCCCGACTTCACGATTGGCCCAAGCATAATAAGGAATCGCTGTCAGCTCCACCAGCGCGCCGTCGCTTTCACGTCCGTCTGGATGGATAGTCCGATAAAGATAGCCTTCCCATTCCTTGCCGGGGGGAGAAAGTTTCGCCCGCCCTCTAATTTCCACGACGCCGTCAAGCAGATCGGGGCGAAATTGGGCCGATAAATCCGGGTCCGCAGGCAGCAGCAAATCGCGAA
>DAOVFE010000285.1 GCA_030673085.1 Anaerolineales bacterium
GCTATATCAAGTGAAAAGAAAGATTAATCACTCAATCATTGATTGAGAGTGTTGAAAAAGAGGAATCATGGGAAAAAGCCAGGAAACCCAACAACTTGCTGTAGGGATGAGTGGAAAGTGCGGGTTTGGGAGCTACCGCCCCAATTATGGCTTTTTCCTTAGAAGAAGGAGCTATCTGAAAAGTCGAAAATCGCGATTATCATCCCCATCAGTGAGCCAGATTCTGTAATAATCAAGCATAAACTCCCCACTTCGCGACTAATTTACTCAGTGCAATTGGGCCAGCTCTCTAACGACCCGCCTTTTGGGGCAGCCCCTTCTTCACTTGCCGAAATGATAGTATATGTGGAGTGGGAGCTCCCACCCCTTATCTGTCATACTCTTTCGCCGGCAAGTATGTTTTTCAACATTCTCATTGGCGAAGTGGCATAAAAACCCCGCCGGCAGAATAGAGAGTGGTTCGGGTTGCAGCCTTAAGGTACACTCGTAAGGAAATAAGTGGAAGATATTGACTCGGCTTAACCCATTGGTCTAGACTTGTTTCTCGGATATCGATTCGATTGCAGGCGCTGGTTCAGCTATGCTAATTATTATGCAGCCGAATCGACGAAGAAGGAGCTATGGTCGAAGATAATAGCAATATGCCTAAGACGGTCTTTCCCGGCAAGGCGGGTTTGCAGCAGCGAGTGCTGCCTTCCTACCGGACGCCATTCTTCGACCTGCTTGCCGATCGCTGCCAGGACGGACTGAGTGTGTTTGCCGGGAAGCCGCGTGCTCAGGAGGCGATTCTCATCACCGATCAACTCGATGCGGCTTGCTATGCGCCGGCTGGAAATATTCACCTTCTGAATGGCCCGCTCTACCTATGTTTGCAGACCGGATTGAAAGATTGGCTGAATAAGTGGAACCCCGACGTGTTGATCCTCGAAGCCAACCCACGCTATCTTTCTAACCGGCAAGCCCTGACCTGGATGCGGGAACGAGGGCGGCCGGTGATTGGCTGGGGATTAGGCATAACAGCTCAAGGTCCGTTGATACGTCGGGTATGGCCTAAATTTCTCAAACACTTCTCAGCCCTTATTGCCTACAGCAGTTGGGGCGCTGAACAGTATCAAATAGCTGGTTTTCCAGCGGAAGATATATTTGTTGCAGCCAATGCTGTAGCTCCACCTCCTCCTCTCAGACCTCGTAGCCCTATAAAGAACCGGGCTCCACGGGTTCTTTTCGTCGGCCGCCTGCAAACACGCAAGCGGGTTGATCTGCTTCTGCACGCCTGCTCCGACTCTCAACTAGCCCCTGAGCTATGTATCGTTGGCGATGGACCAGCCCGCAACGAGATAGAACAATTGGCAAACCGGACGTATCCATCGGCGCGCTTTGCCGGAGCGTTGCAGGGCACTCGCCTGGAAAAGATGTTTAAGTGGGCGGATTTGTTTGTGCTCCCCGGCACCGGGGGGTTAGCGCTGCAGGAGGCTATGGCACATGGACTGCCGGTCATTGCCGCCGAGGCGGATGGCACTCAGAAAGATCTAGTCAGCCCCAGCAATGGCTGGCTTGTGCCGCCTGGCGACTTGGATGCTTTGACGGCTGTGCTTCGAGCCGCTCTAGGAAATCCGGAGCAATTGCGAATAATGGGAATCGCATCCCATCGCTTAGTCTCAGAGGGAGCCAATTTAGATAAAATGGCCAACACGTTTATCCGGGCCCTATGCACGGCAACCGGCCAAGGGGCTTGAAATGAGAATCCTATATGTCGCCGACGGGCGAAGTCCCATTGCCATAAATTGGATCAGCCACTTTATCGAAACCCGGCATGAAGTTCACTTAGTCTCGACATTCGCTTGTAATCCCCAACCGGCGCCCGATTCCCTGCATATCATCCCAATCGCATTTAGCGGCGCGATTCGCTCCATAGGAAAGGATCAAGCAGGATCGCATTCACATCGACGACTGACCAGCGCCGGCGGAATCGGCCTGCGGTCCTTTATCCGCCACTGGCTCGGTCCGCTTACGCTTCCAGCCGCAGCTCGAAATCTGCGCCAATTAATCGATGTCATCCAGCCCGATATGATCCACGCCATGCGGATTCCTTTTGAAGGCATGCTCGCTGCGGCGGCCGGTTCCGATGCGCCACTACTAGTTTCTATATGGGGCAACGATTTTACTCTTCACGCCAACGCAGCTCCGGGAATGGCCGTGCACACCCGGCGTACCTTGCGCCGCGCGAACGCGCTCCACGCCGATTGTCGCCGCGATCTATCGCTGGCCCGGCGCTGGGGATGGGAGGAAGGACTGCCAGAGATTGTACTTCCCGGCAACGGAGGAGTTCGGACAGATATCTTCCACCCACGCGCCCTTTCTGCCGAAATAAAAGCACGCAATAGAAGCCAAGCTCTCTCCAGAACGCTGCAATTTGCTTCTTCCAAAGCGCCTATTATCGTAAATCCACGCGGCTTCCGGGCCTATATCCGCAACGATACCTTCTTTCGAGCTATACCGCTCATCCGCTCTGCTTATCCGCAAGCTATATTCTTGTGTCCGGCGATGGCTGGCGAGCCGCGGGCCAAGGCCTGGATTGAAAAGCTCCAGATATCAGAAGCGGTATGCCTTCTTCCAAGGCTTTCTCCGGAAGAAATGGCCTGCGTTTTCTCACAAGCCGACATCTCAATTTCACCAAGCGAGCATGATGGCACACCCAACACGCTGCTGGAAGCGATGGCTTGCGGCTGTTTTCCCATCGCCGGCGACCTGGAATCGATTCGAGAGTGGATCGAAGATGGGATCAATGGCCGATTAATCGATCCCGGCGATCCAGAGGAATTGGCCGATGCAGTTATATCAACCCTAGCTGATGACAGCCTGCGCAAGCGCGCAAAATCGAAGAACCAAGGTCTTATTGTCGATAGAGCAACTTACGACAAAGTCATGCTGCAGGCTGATGCATTTTATGAACGCATCGTGGGTTAAGCAGATCAAGCCTTATATTGAGAGTGTTTAAAACGAGAAATCAATAGCCAAGCTCTTTTCATACGATGATCTCACTGAAAAAAGTATTCACTAGCAGGGAAAGGGGGT
>DAOVFE010000358.1 GCA_030673085.1 Anaerolineales bacterium
CGATGTAATGTTACATCCCGTGGCCTGGGCTGGATGGGCGGGGCTTTTAGTTACAGGTCTGAACCTGATCCCGGTCGGGCAGCTGGACGGGGGCCATGCAATCTATGTTCTATTGGGAAAGAAGACCCGGTTCATATGGCCTTTTGCGATTGTCATATTGATCGCTTTAGGGTTTATCTGGGCAGGCTGGTGGCTTTGGGCGGGCTTGCTTTTCTTTCTGGGACGTACCTCTGCCGAACCGCTGGATTTAATTACGCCGCTTGATAATAGGAGGAAGCTGCTGGCGCTCTTTGGATTGATCGTCTTTGTCCTGGTGTTCATACCCGTTCCGCTGCAGATGATCTTATAGGCCAAGATCGAATCCGGAACAGGAGACGAATTAATCAGCAGTCTGCTCATAATATGCAGGAGATATTATGGGAAGAAGCAAGAAAACCCCCAAAGTTTGCTATCGGTATGAATGGCAAACGGCGGTTTAGGGCCAGCAGTTCCCAATGTTGACTTTTTCATTTCCCCCAGCCAAAAGCCCCCGCAGTTTGCTGCGAGGATTTTTCATTAGACGCTCTCTGGCGGATTACTCCAGGGTCTTAAGTAAAAGTTAATAATATCCGAATGTTCGATCGCCCCTCGGATTGCAGGTATAGTTTTTCTGGTTAGATTCAATTACATATCCTTGGAGCCGAGAATGAGGCATACGGGTAGCTATCGTTTGTATAGCCTTGGACAGATATCATGAGGGGATGAGTGCGAAAAAGGGCAGCTATTAGGCGGTGGTAAGAATGAAAGCATGCTGCAGCTTAGAAATATTCGCGACATAAGACTTGGAACTTCGTATAGATTCATGTACGGGTCCACCGGAAAAAGCAGCCACCAGTATGAACAGGGGGCACACTGTAAGTGCAGTTTCCTTTCTCGCATTTGGGCTTTTTTCAGTGCAATCGTTGAGAATGATAGTTAAGAAAGAACCGAATGCAGATGTAAGGAGTAAGCGATGAAGAATTATGGTGTTATTGCTATGATTGCGGTTGTCAGTCTTGCGGTCTTGGCATGTTCTTTTACCATTCCTGGATTGAGGATTTTGCCGAAATTCGTGCCAGATATCGAAAAGATAGAACCCGGGCCAATGGAAGAAAAAACGATTCAGATTCCTGCGCCGGATGGTATTGCGGATTTGGAAATCGGGTTCGGCGCCGGGCGGTTGCACCTGGCCGGGGGAGGTTCTGCTCTGGTAACGGGGATTGCCAGCTACAATGTTGAGCAGCTAAGGCCGGTGATTGAACATAGTGGGAGCCAGATTGTTCTACGAACGGGTGATATCAAGCTAGAATCGATTCCTATTGGCTGGGGTGACGATTTGAAAAATGAGTGGAATCTTCAGCTTGGCTCGTCGCCTATGAATCTTGAATTGAATATTGGGGCGGCAAAAGCCAACATCGATCTGGGCGGAATCGATTTACGAAGCTTCGATCTGAATGCGGGCGCCGCCGATATTGCTCTTGATTTTTCTAAGCAGAATCCTGCCGAAATGGACAGGCTGGATGTAGAAGCTGGCGCGGCACATATGGAATTGATGAATCTAGCGAATGCCCATGCGCATCGGATTATGCTATCTGCCGCTGGAGGAGATTTTTATCTTGATTTTAATGGTGATATCGAGCGCGATCTAATGGTTGAGATTGAAATGGCTGCCGGGAATGTCGACTTGATTTTCCCTGAAGGCGTCCCGGTTGAAGTAACCGTAGATGGAGCGCTGGTGAATGTGTCATACAGTGGCGCATGGGAGAAGGAAGGTATAAGCTATCTTCAAGAAGGCGAAGGCCCGGCGATTTTTATATCTGTAACCGCGAATGCAGGTGGATTGAATCTAATCAGTGAATAGAGGCTAGATTAAACCTCTGCTGAAGTGCAGATAGATCCAAATCGATAGTTTTATAAACCTATTTGCCTGTAAAAAAGGGTAGCAGATATAGGAGCTGTCTAAAATATCTTTTTAGACAGCTTCTTCTTCTATGAGCATCAAGGGCCTTTAGCTATAAACCCGGCCATTCATGGTTGGGCGTCATGGCCTTCAATATGCAATACCGGCTTTGGATATTCTAGTTCTTGCGTTTGCCAAATCTACGCCCACCCAGCGGTAAACCACCAGGCTAATTACTCAAGGGTTCTGAAGCGTCCTTCTTCTATAGGCCCGAGGGGGCTATAGCATTTTAGGCTGCCCCCATATTTGCCAGCGAATAAGCAAATGATTTCTATTTTTAAACACCCTCTAATCTATTATTGGCAAGGACTTCCATCTAGCTTAATGCAGCCAGCTTAGTGCGGTTTATGGGAAAAAGCCAGAATATCCCACAGCTTGCTGCGGGATGAATGGCAAGCGGGTTTTTAGGGGCGACAGCCCCCATATTGGCTTTTTCCTTGGAAGATGCCCCGCAGCTCGCTGCGGGGTTCTTCACTCAAATCGTTCTAGAGAATCGAGCAGGTGAAAG
>DAOVFE010000213.1 GCA_030673085.1 Anaerolineales bacterium
GGTATTCTGGCTAATCGAATAAGTATCGGCCTGGGACAACATTCGCGCAGTGAACTACTCAGCCGAGATTATAGCGACCGGAAAGATCGAAATCTACAACAGATTATTCCGGCGTCGGAAACATCGGCGGCAGCCGATAAAATAATCATAGGTAGAATAGAGACAATAAGGATTGTAATCCAAGAGGAAAACGCATGAAGGAGACATTTCAAGTAGGCGTTATTTCCGACACCCATAGCCTGCTGCGGCCTGAGGCAGTAGATGCCATTCAAGGTTCTGATCTGATTATTCACGCAGGCGACATCGGAACTCCCAATGTACTTACCGAGCTAAAAGCCGTAGCCAAGGTGCTTGCGGTTCGAGGCAATATGGATCATGGAGCATGGGCGCAGGCATTGCCCCTAACAAGAAAAATCAATGCCGGTTCGATTGCTATATATGTAATCCATGATCTGCATAAGCTTGATTTGAATCCGGCCGCCGCCGGCTTTAGCATTGTTATTTCCGGGCACACCCATCGCATGAAATTAGAGGAACATGGCGGGGTAATTTATCTTAATCCGGGCAGCGCGGGCCCACTTAGATTCGGCCGATCCGCTTCATTGGCCAGGATCCTTATCCAGGGCAATCGCATCACTCCCGAGCTGATTGAGCTGTCATGTTAGCCGGTAGAAGACGAGGATTGCTTGGTTCCATAACAGCTTTTAAAAGCCATTATCATGCACCCAAGAATATACTAATTGCCAGCAGCACCGTTGTCGAGATAACGATTATTACATTTTTCCCCAGATAAGGCACTAATTCTGTAGTTGACTGGGCATATTTAACTACCCCCAATGCAGTAGGAATTGCAAGGATAATTGAAGCAAGAGCTAAAAAGCTTTCAAGCGGAAGTAATCTCAAAAAGCAGCCAATAATGACGGATATATATGCACATGTAAGAAAAATGATATAGATCTTGGCACTGATACTTTTTCCAAGCACGATGGGCAAATGTCTTCTGCCAACAATTTGATCTGCTTCAACATCTGGGAACTGATTTAGGAGAAGTAGATTAGATACGAGAAAGAATGGCACAAGCGAACTCATAAAAGATGACCAAGAATACGAACCCGTGAGGACAAAGGCAGTGCCCATGACCATTAATGGACCAAATCCCAGACCTGGGGCAATCAAGCACAAAAATGGGCTATGGGTGAGCCATTTTGTATAAGTGATAATCAATATTAGCCCAAGCAGGCCAAATGGCAGGATTCCAAGCCCTCTTACTCTCAGAAAATATATTCCGATAACAATCGTAATAGTAAAAGCCAACGCAGCGGTTATTAGACTTATATGAGCCTTTTCTGGGTTTTCGGGAAGCGCCCCGCTACCCCCGCTGAAAGGTGTTGGACTGGTATTGAAATCGAGTCCACTCCGAAAATCGAAGTATTCATTGAATGCATTTACACTAATGTGAGCCGACAATGCGCCGATAAAGGCTAATACGAGATAGCCCAGGTTTATTTGGCCTTCCAAATATACTGCTACCGCCGCTCCCAAAGAGACACATGCTGGAGTTAGAATCAGAAAGGGCAAACGCATAGGCCCAAATATAGCTGCTCTGGCTTCTCTCTTCATTCCATATCTCCAATCAGATTACACTTCTTCTTGATTGAATAGATGAGTCCGCATTGTATGCCTGCGGTCGATCTAGTATGGGATTCCACGCGCCGCCTTTTATGGGCAATCAAAGTAATCCTTCTATATTTTATATGCAAGCTAACCCAACCGGGTGTAAAAATACCATTAATGCAACGGGGGATTCATGCGCCAACCAGACAGCCCCTCGCAATATTTTCCCAAATCTCTCATGCAGACACTTTGCATGCGTGTTGAAAAAGAGAAATGATTTTCCCAAGAGGTAGCATATATGCCATAATCATTTTCAGGCAAGTATTTTTTTATAATCCTACTTGCATTGCTGCCGGCATTGCTTGACATAGAACGTATGTTCCTGTAGAATAAGAACAAGTGTACGATTTATTGGTGCGGGTTAATATCGGCAGGTACTGAGATTGCAGCCACAAGGAGGCCCAGATGGCCAAGGGTAAGCTATCCGATCGCCAAAAACGAATAATAGATTTCATCGTCGAATTTATGGAAGACAAAGAGCGGCCGCCATCAATTCGTGAGATTGGGCGCGCAGTTTCTATCTCATCGACATCGGTGGTCAACTACAACCTCAATCGCCTGGTTGAAGAAGGCTATCTAATTCGTGATCAGAATGTCTCCCGCGGTATTCGGCTTACCGAGAAGCTGGCCCATATTGTTCGTCACGCTTCGGACGTAATCCGGATTCCAATGGTCGGGAGGATCTTCGCCAGTGAGCCGGTCCTTTTACCAGGAACCGACTCACCCATGTTTGGCTCCGACGAAGCAATTGAATTAACCCGTGGTTTACTGCCAACAACCGAGAACCTATTCGCTCTGCAAGTAAAGGGCGATTCGATGATCGATGCCATGGTCAATGATGGCGATATCGTTGTAATGAAGCATGAGCAAATATGGCAGAACGGCGATATGGTCGCAGTATGGTTGAGAGATCGCGAGGAAACAACTCTAAAGCATATTTACCAGGAAGGCGAGACAGTTCGCCTTCAGCCGGCCAATCCCACCATGCAACCCATTATTATCGAAAATCCAGAATCGCTCGAGGTTCAAGGAAAGGTGGTACTGGTCATCCGCCAGCTTGATTAATCATCAATATTGCACTACAAGACACCTGTCAACCCAATGAAGGCCCATGCAGCAAGCGATGGCGTGCTTCTCACGCTGTGTAGAGCTTCTGGTTGTGCGGTCAGAGTGAAGGAGCGAAGCTTGCTTCGCCCTTTTCTTTTAACAAGCGGGCGATTGATTGATAACTCTCCAATTGCACCTGGTGCTTTCTGTGTCAATTAACCAAGATGCAGCAATTAATTTCTATTTAGTGATTTGATCTTCATTGGCGCAGAGTCAAACAGCTTTCCACCATTCACATTCAACAAGACGAACTCACGATTCTAAAACGGATTCAACCGCTGAAAGAAAACTGGGGAAGGTCATCTTTTCAAAACAGGAATGCTTGGAAAAAGCTCCCATTGACACACCTGTCGCGCCGACGCTTTAGCATCTACTGCTCAATACAATCATGCGGTCAGATTCAGGCGTAAATGGCTCACGCCCATACCCGCCATAAAAACATATCGATGAGAATCCAGCGCTTGTCAGCAAGGTCCGCATCCGTTCGGGTTGGCGTAGATTATAAGTATTCATGATATCCGATCGCCTTACCTTCCCATTCGGCAGCAGCTCATCATAATGCCAGGTTACACGGACCCAATCGCCTTTCGAGTCGATCTCTTGGTCTGCGAAAACCTGGACCGGATGGCCGGATTCCGGCTCAATAAAACTTTCAACCGGTTCATACGGATCGAGCCGACCAGTGAGAATCTCATCCCGGTTTGGTAAATCAACAGCCAAGAGACCGCATTCCATCAAATGGAGCCGAATAGCTGCGAGCGCCTTCAACGCCTCCTGGTCATTGAGATAAGAAAACGTATTGCATGGAATGATCACCAGCGAGAATTGGTGATCGAGCGAGAAATCTCGCAAGTCGGCCAGCTTCAGCCAAAGGCGTGGCGCTATGTCGGGTCCAACACGACGCTGGCCGCGGCTCAACATGGCCGGTTCGTTGTCGATGCCAACAACTTCGAACCCGTGCTCTGCAAGAGCTATGAGCACTCGGCCACTACCGCAACCAAGCTCTAGGATCGGCCCTTTTCGTTCCTCGGCCAGCGCGAGCCAGAGAGCCAAGTCGGCATCGAAATCAGCATATTGAGCTTCGAATAGTCGGGCAAAGTCCTCGCCACTCATCATATCTTGCATTTTTCCTCAGTAATAGCATATGGCTTATCAGACAATACAGGATTTATGCTCGGCAGCATTCTGACGTTATCATCAATATACCATTTCCGAAACTTCACTGCAGCAGCAATGCTCATTATGCTTCGAATCGCCGACGCCTTGACCAGTCCCAAGCCGCCAATTATACTCTGCCTGCGTCGGGGTGTAGCGCAGATGGAAGCGCACCGCGTTTGGGACGCGGGGGTCGGCGGTTCAAGTCCGCCCACCCCGACTTTTTTTTAATACGGGCAAAGCCAGCGGTGCATCCACCTAATTGGCTAAATTGAATAGACCGAAATGCACCTGTG
>DAOVFE010000093.1 GCA_030673085.1 Anaerolineales bacterium
CGGGGAAATAGCAGCCCAAATCACCATTGATAGCATGGTTAAATCCATAACTGATGTAACAGAAAATCAGCCAGTAGAGGAGCTTACTAAAGCCGTATTGAGATGCAGTCAGGAAGTGACACATTTCTCGGAGGGACGTCCAGAATGCGCTGGAATGGGAGCTACTCTGGCGGCTGCCTGGCTGATTGATGATCGACTCTATACTGTTTCCGTGGGAGATAGTCGAATCTATCTCTTGCGCCGAGGGAAGCTGGTCCAAGTGTCCATTGACCATACTTGGGTTAAAGAAGCGCTTGATCATAAGCTTATCACACCGGAGCAGGCAATCAATCATCCAAATGCTCATGTAATTCAGCGAGCGATCGGCAGCCCGGTGCCTCCAGAACCAGATGTGCGACTACATCTGACGCCCGGTGAGAGCGATTCTCGTTCTAAATCTAATCAGGGCCTGCGACTCCATTCTGGCAATCAAGTTCTGCTTAGCTCTGATGGTCTTACCAATTTGATAAAAGACGAGGAGATTCGCGCGGCCCTTCTTGATAAGAAGCCAGAAGAAGTAGCTAAATCACTTGTCGGACTAGCACGGGCACGTGGTGGTCCTGATAATATCACCGTCGTAATACTGGCTGTTCCCAGTAGATCACAACCAAGGCGGAGAAGTCCTCATAAATTACTTAAGACATTGCTTGCCGGATTCATAGGATCGATTGTATTGTTGATATTATTGGCCGTAATGGTAGCGGCGGCATGGTGGTTTGGGCTCTGGCCATGGTGAAATTGACGGTATAGAAATAAGAGAAATGACAAGCGTATATACTTGGCTTTTGGATCCAAACACCGCGTTTCCGATCATAGATCTCATGGAACAAAGTCATTCAAGCAATTGCAACAGATGGAAGGTATCAGTACAATAAGAGATATGAGCCAGACTAATGAAGCTGATGTTGCCCTGATAAATATTGCTGGTGGCGAGTCGCGTATGACGCCACCCCCGGGTGTATTGGCTCTATCGGCTCCACGCCGATCAGCCCGCGGAAGAAGCGCTGACCTTTTCTTCGTCTGCTTGAGCTTATCCTCGGCAGAACTTTCGCCGCCTGGCCAGCTAGACAGCCTCGCTCATATGGCGGCAGACGCGTACTATGGTACACCCGGCTCGGTTACTGCCGGACTGCGTGAAGCTATAGAGGTAGTGAATGATTCGCTGCTGGAAACCAATGAAGGAAGAAGCGAAGGTGAGACGTTATCCGGCTATCTAATCATTGCTATAATCAGGAACCAACATTATTATCTGGCCCAGAGTGGGGCCAGCCAAGCTATCCTAATACGACCGGGTAACGTAACCAGTATGAGTTCGGAGCAGGCGGCCGAAAGGCCACTTGGAATAACTATAGATCCTTATGTACGCTATTATCATCTTGAAGCATGTGCTGAAGATCTAGTAATCCTTGTTCCATCCGGGAAGCGACTGTGGTCTGAGACTACTTTATCGGGTCTGGCCGGGCTCAATTTAATACGCGCAGTTGAGCGGCTGACAGCAGTGAGTTCAACTGATTTAACCGGTATTGCTTTACGCATGACACCTCCAAGTGTGGTGGCTGAGCCGCAGGTTGGCCAATCGGAACACATTCCGGTACCTTCATATGAGGCCCAGCGATCAGCGCAAATTCCGCGACGACCTAAGCGACGTAAAAGTTCGCATGCAAAAGGTCCTTCTCCGGTTGGCCTTTTCTTGGTTCGAGCTATCGCTGCAGTTAAGGATTTCTTTTCGAGCGTATTCCAGGGAGTTACTACTTTTCTGATTCGGATGGCACCTGGATTTGCTGAACCACCGAGGGACGGCCAATTAAAACCCAGGATGCTGGCTACTACAGCGATGATTGTCCCTTTAGTTGTGGTAGCAATTGCGGCTCTTATGTATTTACGCAAGGGCCGTAATGAGCAATTCATGAATTACTTATATGAAGCTCAAGCTGTCGCCCAGGCGGCTGAAATGATTTCTGATCCATTGCGAGCGCGCGATAGCTGGATCCAATCCATAGAACTGCTCAATAAAGCTGAAAAGTATAGCACAGATGAAGTTTCAAGAGGGTTGCGGAATAGAATTCAGGCAGCGATTGACTCAATCGATCTTGTATATCGGATTGATTTTCAGGAAGTAATCCAAGGCGGATTCCAGCCAGATTCCATAATAAAATCTATAGCGGTGACAGCGACTGATCTTTATGCGCTTGATGAAACCCGTCAGGCGATCTACCACTCTTGGTCAACCGGGCGCTTTTATGAAAGCGACAATGAATTCAAATGCCTTAATGGTCGCGAGAGTGTTCCTGGATGGACGTCTGCGGTTGATCTTGTGATACAACCCGAACCCGGCGCTCTGGGAGCTGAAGGCGTCGTTGCGATAGATGAAGATGGAACTTTAATCTATTGTGCGCCTGGTCGTGCATCAGCTTCGGGCCAGCTTCCGCCGCCAGATATTGGGTGGGGGCGTATACAGGCGATCGATGTTTTTGGCAACAGCTTGTATATTCTCGACCCGGAGCGAAATGCAATCTGGATTTATGATGCTTCCGGGGGACTATTCACTGGCTCCGCGGCTCTATATTTCATTGACGAAGTACCGGATTTAAGCGATGCCATCGATCTAGCGATGGCTCAAGACGAGCTCTACATTCTCTATGCTGATGGCCATCTCGATCATTGTCGGCGTATAGTGACGAGTACTGCGGATAGCGGCACCCAAATCAGAGTGGAATACGAGCAGGAATTTGAATTTCAAGATGAGCGTCTATCCCATCCGCCGGTACTCAGCATTCCGAATTCAATGCTAACGGAAATGGAATATTCACCACCGCCAGAGCCTTCAATATTTATTCTTGATACCTTAAACGGAAGTATCTATCAGTTCAGTATGCGACTAGTGTATCAGGGCCAATATAAACCAGCCCAAAATTGGCAATCCGATATAACCACCTTTGCTCTGGGCCCAATGAATGATCTTTTTATTGCCATAGGTGATGAAGTGTATTTCGCTCATCTCCCGCATTGATAAATGCTTTGACATTCATTCGATGCTTAGATAGAATGCCAATAAGCTAATTCGAGGTCAGAATGTGAGTCGCTGGGTAGGAAAATACGTTATCGGCTTAACTGGCAACATTGCCACCGGCAAGAGTGTTGTTCGCAAGATGCTTGAACACCTCGGCGCATATGGCATTGATGCTGACGCGCTGGCTCATCGCGCCATGGCGAAAGGCGCGCCGGGTTATCCATTGGTAGTGAGAGCGTTTGGTGAATGGATTCTTGATAGAGAGGGCTTCATCGATCGCACCCGTCTATCGAAGATTGCCTTTTCGGATCCGGCAGCGCTCGTTCAGCTTGAAGCAATTATCCAGCCGCTAGTAATGCAAGCCATTGATATCTTAATTCGTCGCGCCAAGCAGAATGTTGTTGTCATCGAGGCTATAAAATTGCTAGAGACAGATCTGATGGTTGGATGCGACACGATCTGGGTTGCCCATTGCCCGGTTAAATCCCAGATCGAGCGATTGATGCACAAGCGTAAGATGACCGAAGCGGCAGCTAAACAGCGCATTGCTAGTCAGTCTTCGCAGCATATGAAGATGCGCTCCGCCAATGTCGTGATTCATAATGACGGGACTTTTGAAAATACCTGGAATCAGGTTCAGGAATCTTGGGCGAAGCTTCCTATGCCGGAAGAACCGCTTCTGACCGCGCCTCTGGCTGCTGCTCCTGGACAACTGGCAGTACGCAGAGGACGCCCGCAAGATGCCGACAGAATTGCCCGATTTATTTCGCGAGTTACTCACGGCAAGCGCCGGATGACCCGTACCGATATCATGAATGCATTTGGCGAAAAGGCATTTCTGCTTGTCGAACGGGATAGCAAGATCGGGGTTGTCGTTGGTTGGCAGGTCGAAAATCTGGTTACGCGCATCGACGAACTATACTTCGATCCGAGTCTTCAATTCGATACCACTATTCCGGTTCTGATGGAAGCGGTTGAAAAGGCATCCCGAGAACTTCAGAGTGAGGCCTCGTTGCTCTTCCTTCCGCCATACATGGCGCAGCGCGCCGGAATCTGGCGTTCAGTGGGATATGTCCCTCAAACAATCCAGGGCCTTGGTTTTCGGGCCTGGCAAGAAGCAGCGATTGAAACCATGCCGCGCGGCGCATCGCTTTGGTTTAAGCGATTACGTGCAGATCGTGTCTTAAAGCCGCTCTAGTTATCCCTTGATGCTGGCATAGTGGGCGATATCCCCCGCCCGAAAAATCCTAAAAGATCTATTGCTTACCTGATATTAAAAAAACTATCCGGCAAGAGAATCCGGATAGTTTTGTTTCTTCATTGGCAAATGATTTCTTTTTTTTAAACGCTCTTCTCAAATGTCTTCACCCAATCGAATTCGGCAATAGGAATCGTAGCGCTCAATGCTGATCTTGCCCTGCTGTACTGCTTTGATTATTGCACATCCAGGTTCGTGTATATGGGTGCAATCAGAAAATTCGCAATTAGCAACCAGATCTCGGATCTCCGGGAAATAGGCATCTACTTCTTCTGGTTCGATGTCCCAGAGTGCGAATGCTTTTATTCCGGGAGTATCGGCTACATAACCGCCAATGTCCAACTTGAATAGCTCGGGGAAAACTGTGGCGTGCCGGCCTTTCCCCGTCGCTCGGGCTACAATCTTTGTTCTTAAGCCAAGTCCCGGTTGAATTGCATTCAGAATGCTGGACTTCCCGGCTCCAGACGGACCCGTAAAGACAGAAATTTTGCCCTTTAATGACTTGCGCAGTTTCCTGATGCCTGTGCCCTTCTTAGCTGAAGTGTAGAGTATCGAATATCCAAGCCTTGCATATTCGCCGAATTCCTGTCTGGCGCTTCTCGGCCTGACCAGGTCAAGTTTATTAGCGCAGATCACTACTGGAATTCCTTCACGCTCGGCTACGACCAGGAGGCGGTCAAGCAGACGGAAGTTCGGATCGGGGTCAGCGCAGGCGAATACAAAAACCACCTGGTCGGGATTAGCGACAAGTACTTGCTCGATTCGCTGCCCAGGCGCCATTCGGCTTAGCACTCGCGTCCGCGGAACAACTTCTTCGATTACTCCGCTGCCATCTTCAAGTTTGCGTACTTTGACTCGATCGCCAAGCGCAGCCGCGTCTGTCACGCGCTGACCGTAAGTGTGCCGGCCGCGTAATTTGGCCGTGATTAGGCCATCTTTGGTTTGCACTCCAAAGAATCCAGACTGGGCTCGAACAATAAGGCCAGGGAAAAGGTTAGGATCAGACATATCTAAGGGGTTGGTGTAGCCTCCTCTTCAAGTTCTTCAGGTCCTGGAGTTGGCGTAGCAGTCTTCTCCACACCAATCTGGGATTCCCATGGGTATACGGCGTAGGGCTGACCGAAAAAGTAGGATTCGACAACCCGCCGAAAGATTGGAGCAGCCCATTCGGAGCCTTCGCCTTGATGCTCAACCAGCACAACCACTACGATATCCGGGTTATCTTCGCGCTCCTCGAATGTATAACCGGCGAACCAGGAATGTGATTCGGAGTATTCCCCGGATGTCGCAGTACCGGTTTTACCTGCCAGATTGATATTTAGACCCAGGAAACGATTTCGAGCGGTTCCCTTTGGAGCCCGAATAACTTGAACCATTGCATCTTGAATGGCTTGAAGGTTTTCCGGGCTGACGGGTACGGTCCCCTGAGGATCGGGTTCGAATTCATGACTGACTATCCCCTCGGCGTTTTGGATTTTACTGACTAATTGCGGCCGATAGAGCGTTCCCCCATTCCCAATAGCGGCAATGTAGCGGGCGATCTGCAACGGCGTTGATTGCATGTAACTTTGTCCGATTGCCAGATTTACTGAATCGCCAGGCCCCCATTGCTGATTATATAGGGCTTGTCTTGTCTCCGGATCGGGTATCAGACCGGGCTGGTCGCCGATCTCAATCCCTGTCGAGGACCCTAATCCGAATGCTTTGGCCATATCTGGAATTGCAGTCTCCATCTCATTGTTGTAGAGTTCAAGCCCGATATGAAAGAAATAGGGATTGCATGAGCGTTCGAGAGCCTGCATTAATGTAATCTCGCCCTGAGGTGGTTTCTCCTTTTCATAAGTCCAATCGTAAAGAACGACTCCGGGCAAGTCTCGGAATTCCCAGCCGCAGTTGTAGATTGTATCGGGCTCGAAATAGTCCGATTCCAACGCCGCTGCCATGGTGATCATCTTAAATGTCGAACCTGCAGGATATTCTCCATCCGCGGCTCTATTGAACAATGGCCGATTAATGTTGTTGTAGATATCTTGGATGCCTTCAGTGCTATATGGGTGTTGCGGATCAAATAAGTTCGGATCGAAGCCCGGAGAAGATACCAGAGACAAAACTTTTCCAGTGTCCCTCTCGAGGACTACGATAGCGCCATTAAATCCGGCAATGGCCTGTTGCGCTGCCAGTTGTAAATCACGATCTAGAGTACTATAAACCGCCTGAGGAAGCTCAGGTTCACTGGATGCCAGCGCTTTGATAACTTGGTCATTCGCATTTGTTAGATAGAGTGTCCCGCCGGGCTTGCCTCTGAGTTCTGTTTCGAATTCAGCCTCCAGACCGCGTTGCCCGACAAACTCATCCCGCCGATAGCCATTCATAAGATATTGCTGCAGGTCCTCTTCTGGAATCCAATTGACATATCCAATCGCGTGTTCTGCAACACCGCTGTCGACATAGTAACGAGTCGGATAGATCTTCCAATATACACCGCCAACCGATTCTAGAGTCGATTAATATTTATTGAGTTCGTGAAGAGAAGCCACAACCAAAAGAACAAAACAAAAAAATTTTAGCGTGTTTTGGTTAATCTTGGTAATGTGGGC
>DAOVFE010000450.1 GCA_030673085.1 Anaerolineales bacterium
GGTAGTGAATCGTAAGCCGAGCAGTCACACAAAAATGGCTAGAATCACCTTTCATCGCCGCCCGGCTTGCGATTTCGTCCAGCATAGATGCAATTATTCCGCCATGAACCACACCAGGATAGCCCTCATATGCTTCTGGCACAACATATTCACAGACTACTTCGCCTGGCCCGGTTTCATAGAATACCATATGCAGACCATGCGGATTTTCCACTCCGCAGACAAAGCAGTTCCTTGAGCCTGGCTGTTGTATTCTGCCCGAGCGCCCCGATGTGAATTCTGGCGCTTCTGCCATCTAAGCCTCTCTTTCCGATAATTCTGCGCCGATCTTCCTGCTAGGTCAATGGGCTGAAAGTATCGATAAGAAGCTTCACATCACCGCCTGCTGTATATAGGATTGGACAGGTTGCCCCATGATCGATATATTCCTGCACCTTGGTGCGCGCTTCATCCGGCGTGCCTGATGCGGTAATCCGCAAGATCAATTCATCCGAGACCAGGTGTTTAGCCTTCAGGATCTGCTCGTGGGTGGCTGGCCAGCCGAGGATCGACTGGATCTTAGCGACCACATCCGGGGAGACGCCGCTGGCTTTGGCGATATGCGGCTGCTGGGCAAGATATTGCGTGAGCAGCTCGCGGCTGGTATCTAAGGCTTTTTCGCGATCTTTATCTACAGAGCACACAACCAACTGTGGCCGATCGATGTCATCAAAAGCACGCCCTGCACGCTTGGCTCCGGCTTTGATTCGCTCTAACATGTGGTCATTGTACTCGGGCGGAACGCAATAATTCAGCACAATGCCATCCGCAATCTCTCCGGTCAATTCGCCCATCTTCGGGCCTGTCGCTCCTATCATGAGCTTTACTGCGCGTGGTTCACGACGACCATGGACTACATCCAACTGGATCCCATCAACATGATGAAATTCTCCATGATAGGTGACCGTTTCCATATTCAGCAGAGGGCGCAAGACTTCAAATGTCTCGCGCATAGCCTTCAACGGCTTCCGGCGGTTGATGCCCACATTCTTGGCCAGTGGATCCCACCAGGCACCAATGCCACAAACAATCCGTCCAGGCGCCAAGTCATCAAGGGTTAATAAAGTAGCTGCTAGAAGGCCAATATTTCGGGTCCAGTTATTGATAACTCCAGAAGCTATGAGAATTCGTTCAGTTACTGCCGCATAAGCCGCCATTGGAACGATTGCATCCCGAACCAAACGGGACTCCGCTTGCCAGATAGCTTCAAATCCTTTGTTCTCCGCATAACGAGCATATTCCAGCCCATCGCGGAGATCATGCGCATCCTGTAAGTATAAAGCGACTCGTTTAAAAGTCATTAGCTTCTCCTTGTGATTTAATTTTTACACCTCGCCTTGTTCAGTACGTAAAAGCTCAAGATCCTCTGCCGAGTCAATATCCAGACTCAGCTCTGGGTTCTTGGAGATTTCCACTCGCGCTCCGGATTTATTTGCCAGCTCCACAT
>DAOVFE010000487.1 GCA_030673085.1 Anaerolineales bacterium
CTTCGCCACTACTCCGGTTGTGCCAGTACCAAAGAAAGGATCTAAAATCACGTCTCCCGGATTGGTCGAAGCGAGGATTACCCTGTAAAGCAAGGATTCGGGCTTTTGAGTCGAGTGGGCTTTTTTGCCATCGATTTTGAGCCGCTCGGGCCCGCTGCAAATGGGTAAGCGCCAATCGCTGCGCATCTGCAAGCCTTCATTTAGCGACTTCATGGCATGGTGATTGAAAGTATACTTAGCCCCCTTCGCCCGGCTGGCCCATATCAACGTCTCATGCGCGTTGGTAAATCGAACCCCGCGAAAATTAGGCATCGGGTTTGTCTTAATCCAGATTACGTCATTAAGAATCCAATAACCCAGATCCTGCATGATTTTTCCGATTCGATAGATGTTGTGATAGGTTCCGATCACCCAGATCGTCCCATCCTCCTTCAGCAGCCTTCGGCAGGTTTTTAACCAGGTTTGACTGAAGGAGTCATATGCCTCGAAACTGCTGAATTGATCCCACCCGTCTTTTACCGCATCGACCCGAGTCATGTCCGGCCGCCATAACTCCTGTGCGAGCTGCAAGTTATATGGAGGGTCGGCAAAGATAAGATCGACGCTGGATTCCGGGAGTTGGTTCAACACCTCGATACAGTCGCCATTTAGGATTTCATCCAGGGGCAGGTTTGTCGAATTCATTGCCCAAACACCTCTCTATCCGGCCGTCATTGTAATAAAACCATTCTGCACACGTGAGAGAGCTTGCCCATTGCCAATTAATCAACTCTGGCTCTCATCTCCGCCATTGACTAGTCTACTAGCATCGAGCATTAGCAGCAATAGCCGCCTTCAAACGAGTGAAGCTGTAGTGATTATCCGTTTCTATAATCGGCTCCAAGATGACCGGCCAAGAGCTCAACATGATTGGCTAGAATGAAGATCATTAAAAGCCGAGGAAACCGTTATAATTCAGATAATGGGCATCGAATAAATGACAGTTCACAGGCGTTTTTTCTGCTACAATTATTTAGCCCATTAGAATTAACACCTTGCACCCATATTTCATAAGAGAATAGGAAAAGCTGAT
>DAOVFE010000011.1 GCA_030673085.1 Anaerolineales bacterium
AGCCGTTGCCGGCGATCTACTTAATTCAATGCGGAATATGATCAAAACTTATATGGCTTGATCTACAAATGAGAATGCGGCATGACTACACTTATAAAAAAGCCCAAATGCGAGAAAGGCATTTTCCTAATGGTGGCTGCATTTTTCAGTGGACTGGTTGCATATGAATCGCTTCAGCGTCGCCGGTAGTTATCGAAATAAAGAGCTCTTCGTCTCTTTAAAGCGACAACCAGAAGCGCCTATCTCCAAACCGGTTAGCCCGTTTACCATTAATCGGACTCTGGCACCCCGAAAAGCCGGAAATGGCATATCGGAATAATATGGAGGCACAATGCAAATCTATATTAACGAGAAATCAATCAAACGAAAAGCAAAACTGGGAACAATTCTCACCATCGGGGGTTTGGCGGTAATGCTACTTTGCGCTGTCCTCACTTTCCAGCAGCCGGAATATTACAACGTATTGTTTCCCGTGGTAATAGCAGCCGTCCTTGCGTGTCAGGCTGGAGTCGTGGTTTCCAGGCGCTGGGGCCAAAGCCCACGGGTTGATGAAATCCTTGACGCCTGTCTTAAGGGTCTCGACTCGCGCTTTATGATCTTCCACTACAGGCTGGGCGCCGACCACGCGTTAATCTGCCCAACGGGTGTATATGCCCTGGTGCCGGTTTATGAAGATGGGGAATTATTCTTTGATGGCGAGGATTGGTGGCAGGTCCGGAAGAAGCGCAAGAAGGAAAAACTCAGTAACATTAGCCGCATTAGTAAAGATGCTGCTCGCGAGGCTCGCAAGCTTAGCCAAGCGCTTACAAAGCATCTACCTGATCTTGGCGATTTTCCGGTACAATCTGTTTTTGTGCTTGTACGCTCAGATTCCACTCTTCGGCCTCAAGAAATCCCTTTCCTTGCTGTGCATTCAAAGAAAATCAAGCCTTTCTTGCGAAAACTGTCCAAAAAGCGAGCACTGACCGAAGATCAGGCTGCTGAGTTGATTAATACCGTTAACTCATAATATCTGCAATTATTAGTAGCGCCGCCTTTTAAGGGCGGCGCCGTTTTTGCTCAATAATTCGGGAAGAATAGTTAGATTCAGCTATTCAGGAACTCGTCAAGGGCTTCCTTGCTAATCCGGTAGGCCTTCCCGATCTTCTTGGCTTTGATCTGTCCATCCTCAATAGCCGTAATCACATCTTCTTCTGAGACTTTCAGATATGATCCTGCTTCCGAAGGCGTCATTACAGACGGAACGCTTGGCTTCTCCCCTGATGGCGTCTGTCCTTTTTGCATTCCCTGCTGCAAAGAATCCGATAAAACATTTCCAATGCCTAATCCGGCGCCAATGCCGGCAGTCAGGCCAGCTCCGCCCGAAGGATTCTGGGCAGCTTCACGCATCGCATCCGCCGCTTGTAGTTGAGTGTAGGTTGCCATGTCGAGCATACCCATCGCTCTGAGTTCTTCAGCCGATTTGCTGGAGGGCTTCAGGCTTTCGATATAGAACGATTTCAGTGTGAATCCCAAGGCCTTGAAATCATCCTGTCCTTTCGCCCGTACTCCAGCTCCCAATTCTTCTGTCAGCGCAATTAATTCGGGAACTGTCCGGGCCTCGGTCGTTTCGCCTAGTAGATCGGCGAGCTTCGAAATTAACATCGATCTCAGCCGATCTTGAATGTCGTTAGTGCTGTAGCTGCCGGTAGTTCCGACTATTTGCGTAACAAACTGCTGCGCATCAGAAACCTGGAATCCATACGTGCCATAGCTTTGAAGAAGTGCCACGCCCAGCCCCATTCCCGGATTACGTACGATGATCGGCTGTGGAGTGCCCCATTTCTGGTTGGCAAATTCCCGCATGGAGACAAAGAAGACCTCAACTGTGAATGGAGTCCGATTGTTAAAGGCCTTTCCTATTAAGTCGATAACCAGCGGTATATTCGCGGTAGTGATTGTATGCCGTCCAGGACCAAAGGTATCAAGCGCCTTTCCATCGCGGAAGAAAACCGCTGTTTGAGATTCACGCACGATAACCTGACTGCCAAGGCGGAAATCTCCCGACCCGGTTTCCGGGAAACGATGAGCTATCTCATCCTTCATCTCATTTGGATACTCAATAACATCAAAGATTCTTGCCATAATTTTTTCTCCTCATGCCGTTCGCATATTATTATCTATCCTCAGACAGATAAAATCACTTCATCTCGACGATTGTAGATATCGATAGTTTCCTGGCTTAGCCTGGTCAGGTGACGAATCGCTGCCGGTAGGCCATCGGTCCCAATCGATGCTTCCACGTTATCGACTGCGCTCGCGAGCGAATCGCAACGCTCCAATAGATCAATGTCAAATTCGTAGATCTTGGCAAGTTCCTCGGATTTGATGTTTACAGCATCGAAGAAACCGGCATAACCATAAGATGCGGTTTTAATCCGATCAACAAAGGTACGGATCTTTATCGACGCAGCCTCCAAATCATCCATTACCTCGATTTGCCCCTCATTAATAAGCTGCCTCTGAATTTCCGATACTCTTGACCATTGCTCTTCGAAGCGTTGGGCGATCATTTCACGCATTATCTTATCCGCGTCGCGTCGATTGCCCTGATCGACATAGCCAAGAAAACCTGATATCCATTTTCGTATCTTTCCGACTAGGCCCTTTCCCTCAGTAATTTTTTCTAATGGGTCCGTCATTCTTTTCTCCTTGTTACTATCATTCAATAAAGTACGTTTTCACTAGTCTAATTATATCGGTTACGTAATATAGTAGCAAATATCTCTCTGACATCAAACTGACATAAACATGAATCTATTAGTGAAGAACCCCGTAGCAAGCCAACCATTGCCAAGGCAATTCATACGTAGAGAAACAAGAAACTCTTCTCAAGCAACGTATGCTTCGTAACCTCCAACGCAAAGCTTTGAAATTTGGACTTTGTTTGGTTCCTGTTTCGACATAACGCTTCATGTTTCTTAGCAGCTGCGGGGTATTCTGGCTTTTTCCCATAAAACACCCGGCAACCGGAAAAATAGGTAGTATGAGGGGTGTAGGCAAAGCCCATACCCCTCATATACCGTTCCTTCCCACCCTGCGATAATTTCCCCTGTTTAGAGCTTAATATCGAATAATATCAAATATCCTGATAAAATACCGCAAAGAGCAAATTGCTGTCCCACAAGCAAAATTTTAAATCGAGGAGTTCGCCATGCCATATATGGAGATTTTAAAACGGGTTGCCGCACCCCTTGGGAAATCGATTGATGTCTCAACGGACCTAAAAGTAACAATCAAGGATGTTGATTCCTTGCAGCTGCACATCGAACCAATCGTCCGTACTGCTGCACTTGGAAAAGAGCCAGATTGCAACCTTGCCCGGTATTTAATACGCGAGTGCGCGCTCGAATTAGGCATTATTCCATCCTCTATTGATGAGCTTTATCGGGCTCGAGCAGCCGGCACAACACGCGATGATTTCTCCGTCCCGGCGATTAATCTTCGTACACTTACTTTCGATGCCGGTCGAGCAGCATTCCGCTCCGCCATGAAACTAGACGCGAAGGCCCTTATTTTTGAAATCGCCCGCTCTGAAATGAGCTATACCGATCAGCCTCCTGCCGAATATGTTTCTTCCGTATTGGGAGCGGCTATCGCTGAAGGCTATCGTGGTCCTGTATTCATCCAAGGCGATCACTTTCAGGTCAACGCCAAGCGCTACGCCAGCGACAGCCAAGCCGAGATGGATGCGCTTCGTAAGAAAACTATAGAGGCCGTAAAGGCTGGTTTCTACAACATTGATATCGATACATCCACCCTGGTCGATCTGAGCAAGCCCACTTTATCCGAGCAACAGAAACTCAATTACACCCTCTGCGCTGAGCTATCGACTTTAATCCGCCAGATCCAACCAGAAGGCATTACCGTATCGCTTGGTGGTGAGATTGGCGAAATCGGCACCGAGAATAGCACTGAGCCAGAACTGCGCGCTTTCATGGATGGCTACAATGCTAGCTTATCTGAACTCTCTCAAGGCTCTCCCGGACTTTCAAAGATTTCAATCCAAACTGGAACTTCGCATGGCGGCGTAGTATTGCCCGATGGTTCAATTGCTAAGGTTAAAGTCGACTTCGATACCATTAAGCAGCTTGGGCGCGTTGCCAGAGAATATAACATGGGAGGCGCGGTTCAGCATGGCGCTTCTACGTTGCCGGAAGATGCTTTTGGTGACTTCCCCAACGTTGGCTGCCTTGAGGTTCACCTGGCTACAGGATTCCAGAATATCATTTTTGATCTGCTCCCTGATAAAGTATGCGAAGAAATCTACACATACCTCCGCGAGAACAATAGTCATGAGCGCAAACCAGGTCAGACAGATGATCAGTTCTACTATAAAACCCGTAAGCGAGCCCTCGGCTACTTTAAAAAAGCTTTTTGGGAATTGCCATCCGAGATCATAGAAAGCATCTCGATTGCTCTGGAGTCTGAATTTACCGATCTATTCACAAGTCTCAATATAGCCGGAACAAAAGATGAAGTCGAACGCTTTGTACATCCCTTAATCATTCATGGTGATATCAGCTTCTATTTAAAGTCCACTGGCATCGTCGAAGACACTAGTGGTCTGGCTGATTAAGGATCGTCATATATGCATCTGGCTGGCCAGCGTATTCAAACGGATAGATATGCGGTCATTCCGCGCACCCTATCGTTTCTATTGCACAACGATAATGTATTGCTGATCCAAGCGGCCGCAAACCGCGGCGCTTGGGCCGGGCTATATAATGGCATTGGCGGACATCTCGAACAAGGCGAAGATCCACTCTCAGGAGCTCGGCGAGAGATCTATGAGGAGACCGGCCTCTCTGCAGATGATCTTCGCCTTTGCGGTGTAGTCGTAATTGACACAAATCAATTTCCGGGCATCGCACTCTATATCTTCGTAGGCCAGGTCATATCCACGGAGGAGTTTCGTCGCTCTCTTCCACAAAACGATGAGGGATCCTTAGAATGGGTTCCGCTGGATGCTATATCCTCGCTGCCCTTAGTGGAAGACCTGCCACAGCTTATACCGCAGGCGCTGGATTCCTATCATGGGAAACCATCTTTTAGCGCGTTATACCAATATGATGCAAGCGGCGTCCTCAGGATCACCTTTGGCCAATGATCTTCTAGCCTTATCCCGACCTGAGATTCAATAACTGAGAATGAGGATATTAAAAAAATATGTTTGCCCCAATAAGATTGGTGCATATCTATGGCAGGAGCGAAGTGCCTGCCTCGAATATTCCACCTTATTGACAAACGATCCCTCATTTTCAACTCCCTAAAGAATATGACTCGATTAGCTGAACTTTTTCCGCCGAATCTTGATAGAAAAAGCAATCATGCCGTCGATGGCATGATTGCCTGCGCGAGTAATCTTCCCTTCGCAAATACTTCAATCTCCCGGAAATTCATAAAACACTAGAAGTGTATTGCCATACTTTCGCTGATCGAATTCCTCTAGGCGGTTTAAATCCAGCCTCTCATACTCCCGGGGATGTATCTGAACAATAATCCATCCATCAATATTCATCAATGTGGTCTTATTATCAATCGCCAATATTGCCTGCTTCCACAGTTCTTGATACTGTGGTGGCGCAATATAAACATAATCAAACCTTTCTTTCGGCTCTCCAGATATATATCGAAAAGCATCGCCTTGGACTACTTTCGCCGATTCTTCCAATTTGGTATGCTTTAAATTGGCGTGGATAGTATCAATCGCCATTTTGCTGCTATCAATAAATAATACCTTCTCTGCTTTTCTACTCAGAGCTTCGATTCCAACGCTGCCCGTTCCCGCAAAAAGATCCAAGAAACTAGCGCTTTTAATATCAGCTCCGATGATATTGAAAAGCGACTCTTTGACTCTATCTCCAATAGGCCGTGTTTCAACCCCCGTAACCATGCGTAGTTTTTTCCCTTTCGCCGTACCGCTAATGACTCGCATTCCTGCCATATTTGATCCTGATTTCTTTCTTCAAACTGATTTAATCTACTTAATAAGCATTCGCCAGTATAAAATTTACCTATTTCATATTTGGTCTTTTTTAAGTGCAGTAATTGATTATATTGACTAATTTTATTCGATTAACTAGAAGATCTGATGGCTATGCGCAATTCGCATGCAAATAGCTACAATCAAAACGACTCATCCGTTTGCCCAAGACGTTACTCATTGCTTGATCGGCCGGTCTAATCTGCTCTCAGGTTAAACTCTTCTCGCGTTTCCCTTATAAAATCAATCTATTAGCTCGGGTATTTGTTCTGGGTATTCAGCAATAGCAACGCCCGCATTTTTCAATACTCTGATTTTATCTGCGGCCAGACCCGATCCCCCTTCGATTATCGCTCCAGCATGGCCCATGCGTTTTCCCGGAGGCGCAGTTTTGCCAGCAATCAATGCAATAACTGGCTTTGTCATATGATCGCTGATATATTCCGCCGCCCGCTCCTCATCTGTTCCCCCAATCTCTCCAATTAAGACAACTCTATCTGTATTCGGATCTCCCTCAAATAGACCCAGGATATCGATGAAGGACGTGCCATTAATCGGATCTCCGCCAATACCGACGCAAGTAGATACCCCTCTTCCATGCTGCTTTAGAGCATACAGCACTTCATAGGTTAGAGTGCCCGATCGAGAGACCACGCCAACCCTTCCTTGCTCTGTAATATCACCGGGAATAATACCCACCTTGCACTCTCCCGGAGTTATCAGGCCAGGGCAATTGGGGCCAATCAGGCAGGCAGTTTTGTGATCCATGTAGTTGCAGACTCTCATCATCCCCTGTATGGGAACACCCTCAGTAATGCATACTATAAGAGGAATCTCGGCGTCGATAGCTTCCAACATAGCGTCTACAGCAAAACGAGCCGGGACAAAAATTACACTGCAATTTGCACCGGTTGCTTTCACAGCCCTTTTCATCGTATCAAATACTGGCACCTTGCCATTCAAGACCCAGTCGCCGCCCTTCATCGGTGTGACACCGGCGACAATTTTCGTCCCATAATTCATCATTTTATTGCTATGAAATAAGCCTTCTCGGCCTGTAATTCCCTGAACCAGCAGCCGCGTGTCCTTGTCAATTAAAATGCTCATTCCGCATCTCCCTTCTTTACAGCGGCCACGGCCTTCTGAGCCGCATCCGCCAGCGAAATGGCCGTAATCATATTTGATTTTGCTAGAAGCCTTCGCCCTCCCTCTTCATTTGTGCCAACCAGGCGAGCGATCATTGGAATATTACTCTCCATTTCTTCAAGCGCGGATAGGACTCCTCGCGCTACTTCATCACAGCGGGTAATGCCGCCAAACACATTAATTAAGATCGCCTTTACATTGGGATCAGAAAGAATAATTCTAAGTGCGGCAGATACTTTTTCCGCCCCTGCCCCGCCGCCGATATCAAGGAAGTTAGCCGGTTCACCGCCAAACAACTTGATAACATCCATTGTAACCATTGCCAGCCCGGCTCCGTTTACCATACAGCCGATATTGCCATCGAGTTTCACGTAGGAAAGGCCATACATTCGTGCTCTTCGCTCTTCTGGCGCTTCTTCATCCAGATCCCGCATCTCCTCCAGTTCGGCATGTAAGAAGAGAGCATTATCGTCCAGAACCATTTTCCCATCCAAAGCCAGCAGCCGCCCATCGTCAGTGATCACAAGGGGATTTATCTCTGCCAGGTTGGCATCCGTATTGAGATAGGCTTCATAAAGCCCATAAGCAATTTTGTAGAAGTCACGCCAAAGATCACGAGGCAATTCGATTGATTGGGCAATATAAAAAGACTGATATCTGCGCAATTTTTGCGTCGGATCGAGGTGAAGCCGAATGATTTTTTCTGGCATAGTGCGAGCCACTTCCTCAATCTCAATGCCGCCTTCCGCCGAAGCAATCATAACCGGACATCTTGCCCTGCGATCATTCGCAACACCTAGGTAAATTTCAGTCCGGATATTAGCAGCTTCGTCAATTAGCACCTTCCGTACAGGAAGGCCCTTAATCTTCATGCCCATGATCTGCGTAGCGAGATCTTCCGCTTCTTCAGCATCATGCGCCAATCGTACTCCACCCGTTTTACCTCGACCTCCCACCAATACTTGAGATTTCACTACAACCCGCCCGCCAAGCTCTTCCGCAATCAGCTTGGCTTCGCTAGCAGTTGCAGCCACTCGACCGCGCGGGATTGGAATACCATATTTGGCAAATAAACGCTTTGATTGGTATTCATGCAATTTCATTCAAGCTTCCTCTCTAGTGATCTCGGCATGTATCAATTGCTCGCTTTAAGGAATATCGGGCTGGAACTGCATTACTCGATTATTGCCGCTATCTACTACCCATAGCTGGCCATCATCGCCAAATGCCAAACTGCTAGGCAAACTAAATGTCGTCTCCGAAACCCCAGGGCCACCCCATCCCATGAGGAATTCCCCTTGGTTATCGAAACATAGAATCCTATAACCCTCTGGATCTGTTGCACATACGCTCCCGGCTTTATTCGTGGCTAAATATGGTTTATTATCTAGCGATTGGCCATACCAGCCATCGATAGGCCATTCAGCTATCGCCTCAAATTCGCCCTCAGCGGTTTCCTTGAAAATTTGGATTCGTTGATTCCAGGTATCGGCTATATATAGCTCTCCATCTGGCCCGATTGCCAATCCGACCGGCTCATCCAACTCACCGAGGGAGTATCCGCTGCCGCCGATCTCGGCAATAGCTCTGCCATTAGGATCAAACGCAACAACCCGTTTATTGCCCGTATCGGACACAAAAACGCGTCCTTTTTGATCTACAGCTACTTCGCGTGGCCCCCAGAGTGCATACAGTGTTTCCCCCTGACCCGACTCTCCGAACATGTTAATAAATTCGCCATTTGCGGTGAAATGTTGAATCCTATGATTCCAGGTGTCGGCTACATATACCGATCCATCCGGTGCAACCGCGATTCCCCATGGCTCGTTGAATGTGCCGGCCGGCGCATTCCCAGTATTGACATCGCCAAATTCACCCCAAATCGCCAGGATTTCACCACTTGGACTAAGATGTTGAATCCTATGATTGCTGCTGTCGGCAATAAACAACGAAGCATCTGCAGCTACTACTATTCCACGAGGTCCTATAAACTGACCCTCCGCCGATCCATGGCTGCCTATAAAATACTCTGCGCTTAATTCTTGCATTTTTTCTTTATAGGGATCTTCTAATGATGGCGGGCTCAGAACTTCGGGCATTACCCCGTAATCCCATATTAGGCTAGCAATATCTTTGCGAATATATAGGCGCATCCGATCCGAAGGCTGCCAATTCTCAAGCGAGAAATCTTTTCCTTCCAGAATGCCATATGGCTCATAGTTCCGATTGAACCAAATCTGCCACAACGCAGAACGCATTTCAGGGTTGCGGATCGCCTTCCAGATGCGGTCGAATGTTAGACTCCAATAGTCCTGCATTGGCCACCACATCCGATTATATTCGTGGCTATAGTAGCGACTTTTAAGTAGCGGCTCGATTTTTCCCCAATTGTTATCTCCGACAATAATTAGCGGGTAATCTAATAATTCGCGGGTTGGATTAGCACCAAAATAGTGTTGCTGACTGTAATTTCTAAGGTACCAGGTGAAAGGCCAGGAAACATCATCGTCAAAACCCACATCGATCGACAGCCCATCTTTTGTGCGCTGCGAAAGATCCTCTACTTCCCGCATAACGGTCTTAACGCCCGGGGCCGAATGGGCATAAACCATATACTCCGTTGCTAGATCGTCATTAATATAAGCCGCACGAAAAGCGGTGCGAGCCGTTAAAACCGCTAGGGTCGAAAGAACTATTATCCAGCCCAGCCGTCTCAATTGGGATATGTTCCACCCGCGCCCATAGATCAGCAATCCGATGAAAGATATCACTGTGACCAGCATGGAAGCCAGGAAATTAGATGTCGCTTGAAGCTGGTTCAGTTCACTGCCCTGGAATGGCGGATTATTCCCCAGTAGCCCCCCTAGCATCTTAACACCCGAAAATAAGAACAAGACCAGCAATACTGCAATCAGCCATCCCTTGCGAGAGTAAAGAGCCTTCCAATCAATCGTTTTTATGAACCACCCGATCGCCCAACCAGAAAGCAGAATCATCGGTAAAGCCATGTGCACTGTGATCCATGGCATCCGCTCGCCCGCGAGAGAAAAAAGCAATATCGAAGTGATCGCCCAGTAGCCAATGAAACCTATGACCGGAAAAGTCGATTCATCATCTTTTAATGGTTCTGCTATATCGGTCCCTGAGTCCTTTTGTTGCCATTTCTTAATGCCAAGCCATGCTGCCATTAAAGACCCAAGGGCTATCAGATATTCATATACTGGGATCTGTATCAGAAGATAGTAATACCAGGGCTGGGATCCTCGTTGCTCACCATGCTGAACCAGCCAATATCCCAATGAGCCAACCAACCCGGAAGCAAGCCCGTTGCCATTTGTGAACATTGTTGTCATAATTACAATAAATGGAATGTAAAATATCGCCGCACAAACCAGCCACTTTCGCCAATTCCACCATAAACCAATAGCCGCGCTAATCAGCGCAAGAACAAGGATCGTGATTCCAGTTTTGGTCATTGAAGCCGGATCCTGATAGGCTAAGGGATCCCACCCCAAGATTGTAGCCGGCAAAGCAGCTAGGTGGGGCAAAATCATTGTTAGACAGATAATTAATAAATCAAACGATGGAAATTTCGTTCGCAGTCGATCACCAAATGAACGAATTAACATAGCAGAAGCCAGTATTGCTCCGGCTATTGCCAGAATCAGCCCCAGCTGTATAATCATCCACTGGCCCGATCCTGCGCTAGCCGAATTAGTCGTATCTAATGTCTCCGATATAAATGATCGGGTTTTAAATAGCACTAAGAGAGCAATGCCTCCGCCAAACACCATTCCAGTTGATCCAATCAGAAATATCAATTTATTGATGGGCTTTTCCCAGGACTGCTTGAGCACTTTCACGAAAAAATAACCAAATATAAAGATCATCAATTGTGCAAGATAGAAAAATGCAGTTTCTTTGGTTGTCAAATGCAATGAAAGCGAAAGCGCCAATAAATAAAGCCACTCAGGCTGCCTGGCCTCAAAATATCTGAAGACGGCATAAAACATTAACAGCACCTCAGGGACAACCAGGGCTTCATTGCGAACATAACGGCTGTAATAAAGCATATATGGCGAGATCACCATCAAGGCCGCGGCTATTATCGCTCCGTTTCGTCCCAGCCAACGCCGGAAGAGATAGATCATCCCAACCATAAGTACGCCGCAAACTGCAGCTGGTATCCGTGCACTGGCATCGGAATCCCCAAAGAGAAAATAAGATAAGCCGACTAGATGAAACTGCAGTGTTCCATGCATCATTGGCGTATGTTCGTATCCCCTGCCCTGCTCCAGCTGCCAAGAGAAATAGGTATGCAGGCTCTCATCATGGCTCATCACTCGGCTTTCGAGATCGTAGAAACGCGTAAATACAGCCAGCAGGATCAAGAGAACGAATATGAGGGTCTCTATATCGACCCGCAATGAATAATCAATGATACGCTGGAATCCTCGCTGCGGATGATTTTCCTCAAGCCCATCGGATGTCATGAATCTTCCTCCAAAGCTGAACTTGCTTTTAGTACATTATTTCTCTAAATCGGTCACCGTTATGTGGTGAATTTCCCGTCAATTTTGCCGCCGGCCTGCGGCTGGCGCTCGTTGCAATCGTGTAACCTCTTCAGTGGTAAGATGGCGCCACTCGCCTGGCTGAAGGTCGCCAAGCAATATACTTGCCATGCGAATGCGAATCAATTTCCTCACTTGCAATCTCATACTTCGAGCCGTCTCACGGATTTGGCGTTTGCGACCTTCCCGCATAACCACATGAATCCATGCGCCTACCTGTTGAAGTGTTCCCTTCTCCAACCATACTTGCGCGGGAAGCGTCCTTATACCATCCGGCATAATTATTCCTCGCCCCCAGGCATCCAGCTGCGATGCACTCGGCTTCGGATTCAGCCATACCCTATATTCCTTCTCATGACCATATCGAGGGTGGGTTAATCGATTTGTAAGATCCCCGTCATTCGTAAGCAGAATAAGCCCCTCACTATCGGCATCCAGACGCCCCACAGGATAAAGGCGCTGGGGCACATGAACCAAATCTACAACGGTTCGACGACCGCCTTGCGAACGCCTGGAAGAGAGCGTTCCAACCGGTTTGTATAAGGCAATATATATACGATTCTCGAAATTCGGGAGTAACTCGTTGTCAACCCTGATTTCATCACTCGTTGGATCCGCGCGATCGCCCAATGTTGCCCGATGTCGATTGACCGTAACCCGTCCCTCAGAGATCAGCTCTTCACAGCTTCGTCGAGAACCCAACCCTGCTCTCGAAAGAATTTTTTGAATCCGCTCGGCCACAAGACTATTCTCCACTCTCATCATTCGATTCCAATGCCACCAGCGATTTCGTCGCAGCTGCCACTTCCAGGCCTAGCGGGGGAAGCTCTTCAATCGAATTCAAACCAAAATGCTGTAAGAAATCAGGGGTAACAGAATAAAGGATCGGACGCCCTGGCCCAGGACTACGTCCAATCTCTTCAATTAAACAATATCGAGTCAATGTGCGGAGAACACTATCCGAATTGACTCCACGGATAGCATCGATCTGCGGCCTAGTAATGGGTTGTTGATAAACAATAATCGCCATCACTTCAAGGGCTGCCGAAGTTAATCGAAACGTGCTCTCCAGATTCAGAAACCGTTCAACATCGCCTGCCGCTTCAGGCGCACTGGTTAATTGAATCTTGCCAGCATGATGCTGTATTCGAATTCCTCTTCCGGCATATTGCTCATTTAGTTCTGCAAGTGCAGCATCGATTTTCCGTGAAGATTCATGAAGAGCATTCGCCAGCTGGCCAATAGCAACAGGAGAGGGGGAGACAAACAATAAAGCTTCAACTCTTGCAGATAGGCTCAACTCACTGCAGCCCGAATTATGAGAAACCCAGTTTGCAGATGAGTCGTCCGTGCTATAATTCCGAGTAGATTTGCCTTCAGGAGAATTGACAATTGAACCGCTCAAAGATGCGCACCTATCCGCGTATAGAGATAATTTCTGTCGCAGCCATTCTTATCTTGGCCACTCTGGCCTGCCAAATAGATGTAGGTGGGCCAGAAAATCCGTGGCCCCCCATACCTTCCTCGGATAATGCCGCCGATTCATTGGCTCAAAATTGGGAAAATGCTCTCGCCTTTTCCGGCGATCGTGGCGAAGTCACGATTATCATTAATGAAAGCCAACTTACAGCATTTCTAACTCAGCGTCTAAAGGATAAGGACCATCCGCTGCTGGAACAGCCACAGGTCTATCTTCGAGATGGCAAAATCCAGATTTATGGCACTTCGCAACGAGATTTAATTAAAGCCGATATTCTTCTGTCTATCACTCCTTGCTTGGACGAAGAAGGCAATCTTTCACTTGATGTATCGGACGCCACCTGGGGCCCGCTTCCAGCGCCAAAAGCCCTCAAGGATAGCATTTCAGCTATTGTAACCGAAGCTTTCACTGGCAGCTTTGGCTCTCTTGCAACCGGAATACGGATAACAACAATCGCCATCGCCGACGGTGAACTTGCACTCGTTGGCACACTTCGTTAATCTTGCTAGCGGGAATTATACCAGCGGCAACAAAGTGCAGCAATGAACCCTTCCTTGCAGACATATTCGAAGCTTCTTATTACGAGCGTAGTACTCGCCCTTCTTGCTGGCTGCACTCCGCCGCAGGCTACGGCCGGATTAATCCAGGTTTATATCGATGTGGATGGCGTTCGAACCAGCGTTTCCCTTCCCGCCGGTTCAACAGTCCAACAATCTCTTGATGCCGCTCAGATTCAAATCAACCCTATCGATAGAATCGAACCACCCGGCTATACCGTGCTTACAGATGGCGCCGTTGTTAAGGTCACTCACCTCACAGAGAAATTCGAGGTTGAAACCGTCATTATCCCCTTCGAGCGCCAGACAATTCGAAATGAGGGCCTTCCAGAAGGCGAAACGCGCCTTTTGCAGCCGGGCAAGAACGGAATAGAGGAAATAACCTACCGGATTGTAAAAGCCGAGGGTATTGAAACATCCCGCACGCCTGCCAGACGCATTGTCGTCCATGCACCTCAGCCCGAGATAGTAATGATTGGCGCACAACCCTCATATGCCCCGATAACAATCGAAGGCACGCTGGCCTACATAGCTGGAGGCAATGCTTGGATTATTAACGGCAACACTGGCAGTCGAAAACCCCTGATCGTGACCGGCGACTTGGATGGACATGTTTTTCAGCTTTCGCCCGACAGCCTCTGGCTACTCTACAGCCGCCGAACCAGCGATGAAGATGTGGATAGTATCAACTCGCTTTGGCTGGTTTCTACAACCGAATCTTCAGCAGAGCCAATTGATCTAAAGGTGAAGAATGTCATCAACTTCGCTGCATGGTTTCCGTCAATATCGTCCGAAAACACAGTATATAGATTCGCATACAGTACCGCTGAGCCAAGGACCTCAGCACCCGGATGGCAAGCGAATAACAATCTCATTCTGGCGACAATAAATATGTACGGACGGATAATCCGATCAGAGACACTAATCCCGGCCAACGCTGGCGGTCAATATGGTTGGTGGGGCACATCATTTGCATGGTCGCCAGATGGCGCAATGCTGGCCTATGCTCAAGCGGATGAGGTTGGCTTAGTAAATCCCGAAGATCCTAGCTTTGATCAGCTATATCAAATCGTGCCCTTTGAGACGTTAGGTGACTGGGCCTGGGTACCCGAAATCGCCTGGGATTCAGATAGCCGCTTCTTGCTTATTGTTGATCACGGTTTCTATGGCGGCCTAGAAAACCCCGAAACCTCTCCGATATTTAACCTTCTTTCTTTCGATACTTATACCGAAAATACATATCTCCTTGTCCAAAATACTGGAATGTTCGCCTATCCTGCAATTTCGCCAATTCGTGAACTCGGAACCGGAGAAAATGCTCGCCAAATCACCTATTTACAGGCAATCGACTCGTTTGAAAGCGCCGAAAGCCACTATCGCTTGATGATCATGGATCGCGATGGAAGCAATGTAAAAACCATTTTTCCATCTAGCGGAGAAATCGGACTGAAACCCCATCCACCGGCATGGTCACCCGATGGCATTTATCTAGCTATTCACTATCGCGGCGATTTATGGATTGTCGAAGCCTTAACCGGTGACGCTTATCGGCTTACTGGCAATGGACAAATAAGTGCGTTTAGCTGGGGACCCTGATCCTTTTCTTCACAAAGTGAAAATGATAAAGCAAACGACAGCACGGAATACAGGTTGTGGAGGAACTTTTGCTTGCACTGTTGCACAGCTACGCGCGCTTTCACGGGTTGCGCCTGCTGCGTGGGCTGTGCTAATAAAAACCTATCATTGGAAGCTGCTACTGCCCCATTCGCGAAACTGCCAGGCTTAGTTTGTGAAACCGACCGGCTTAGTTTGTGGAACTGACAGGCTTAGTTTGTGGAACCGCCAAGTTTCGTTTGCGATACCGCCAGGTTTCGCACGCGACACCGCCATGGTTCGTTCGCGATACCGCCAGGTTTCGTTCGCGATACCGCTTGGTTTCGCACTATCCACCCTCGGTGAGCGACAGTAGGCGGCATCTAGTGGTGGTATACTGGCTTTTTTACGTGATAGGATTATGATATTAACAATAAATGTAACTACTCAGCCA
>DAOVFE010000166.1 GCA_030673085.1 Anaerolineales bacterium
GAATCTTGCCACAGCCGATCATGAATGATTACACCTTTAGTAAATGACAAAACCCTCAAAATTCCTTTAGGGATAGTCTTTAGCGACAGCCCCCATTTCGGAATTTTGCCCCTTCGGGTACAGGTTTTGTTTAAATATTCGATCAGGACTATCGCCCTGCAGTGCCTACGGCTCTGACCATTCATCCCCTAAGCAAGCTTAGTGACCTCAGCAAGCTGAGCGCCATTCTGGCTAATCGAATAAATGACAAAACTCTCAAAATTCCTTTAGGGATATCCTTTAGCAACAGCCCCCATTGCCGAATTTTGCCCCTTCGGGTGCAGGTTTTGTTTAAATATTCGCTCAGGACTATCGCCCTGCAGTGCCTACGGCCCTGGCCATTCATCCCCTCAGCAAGCTTAGGGACCTCAGCAAGCTGAGGGGCATTCTGGCTAATCGAATAAAGCACTTTTTTTAATACATTCTTTCGGCTTTAAAAAAAGGACATCCAGCGCCCGCTGGATCGTGTCCCTTTCTAACAATCAATTTGCCATGCTCTCAATCAAAGTTGAATATATCCTTACGCTACCCGTACTTCCTCCCTTAGCGCGCCGCGGCGCACCAGAGCGCGCAAGCGCGAGATTAGCAATCCGGCATGAACGGGTTTAATAAGGTAATCATCTGCGCCTGCATCCAGCGCTTGGGCGACACTAGCGGGAGCCCCTATGGCGGAAAGGATCAGAATGGGAATGCTTGAGAATTCTCTAATCCTGCGACAGACCTCCCAGCCATCCATCTCCGGCATTAGCAGATCTAAAATCACGGTGTCTGGCTGTAGATCCCTGCAGGCTTCAATCCCTTCCTGCCCTGTATACACAGAGTGTATCTGGAAATCCTGCCCTCTAAGCAATGCGCGTAGCATAATAGAGAAATCAGGATCATCGTCTATCAACAATACTTCGATAGCCATTGGATTCCTTCTTGATTTTCTATAATTATGATACATTTTAGACTGTTTTCACCTTACAGCCTGCTTGCAATAACCCAACATGAAGAGGGTTGTTTAAAAATATATTTGCCTGCAAAAGCAGCGTAGCACGGTTGAGAAGATTAAGCCTTCCGCTATATCTACTGGCTTATGGAAAAAGCCAGGGCACTCTATTGCGTGTATCACTCACTGCTGCTTGCCTATAAGAGTGAAAGCCTCTAGCCCATACACTTAAAGAGCCAAACTTGAACGAATTATAAAGGCGGTTTGTGAGGATAACCCTCCTTAAGTGTTTTTTCTTCGCGCAATCCACACAGCCGCATGGCCGGAATCCCCCACAACAAGCTACGAGGTTCTGGCTGCTCTGATGTAAATGATTTTTCTATTTCAACGCTCTCATAAAGACACTTGCCCTTCTTTCTCAAAGCGTCTATGATACTTACCGTTAGAACAGAATGGAACGATCGGAAGAGGATCATGACTGAAAATCCGAGCAAACCCCCCGGCCATTCTTCTATCGTATGCCCGCAATGTGGCTATCCTCTACATGAAGATGACAGGATTTGTCCTCATTGCGGCATTGACCTGATGATGGTGGCGCTGCTTGCTGAGCGGTCTTACCTGGAAGGCTATCCGGAAGCCGCCCCAATTGCATCTGCGCCCCAGGCGCTTACACCCCGCATTGGTGAATATCTACTCGATCATGGACTAATCAATAAGGAGCAACTTGACGCCGCGCTTGAACATCAGCAGAAAATAAGCGCGCAAGGGCAGCACTGCCTGCTTGGTCAAATCCTGGTCGATCTTGGATCTGTAGAGCCAGAAACGCTTGATCGCGCCATCGGCCAGCAAATCCTCAGCCTCCATGCTGCATTGCAAGAAGCCAATCGCAGCCTTGAAAGACGGGTTGCTGAACGAACTGCTGAATTACGCCAAGCGCTAAAGCGATTGACTGAGCTTAATCGCCTTAAAGCTAACTTGATCGCTAACGTTTCCCACGAACTGCGTACTCCGCTGGCGCAAATCAAGGGATATATCGAGCTAATCGGCGGCGGCGACTTGGGTCCCCTCACAGCCGAGCAAGAATCAGGTTTTGATGTACTGACCCGTGCATGCAGTCGCCTTGAGCATCTAATTGAAGATCTAATTGAATTCTCTACCGCCTCGCGCGAGGGACTGGTGCTCAAACCTCAAGCCGTCGATCTCAAGACTCTGATCTTGGAGGCAATTGAACAATCACAGAAAAAAGCTGATAAAAGCCAGATTTCACTCAAAGCTATACTGCCAGAATACTTGCCTAAAGCCTATATTGATCCTGACCGGATTAAGTGGGTGCTTCTCCAGCTCATCGATAATGCTATCAAATTTACCCCGGCCGAAGGCCATGTCACCTTGGAAGCAATTTCATCGGGCGAAGTATCGAGGATTTCTGTTTCCGATACGGGCATTGGATTCCCAATCGATAGGACGAATGAGCTTTTCGAGCCATTTCATCAATTGGATGGCTCGTCAACCCGCCACTATGGCGGCACCGGGCTAGGATTGGCTTTAGTTAAGCTGATCTTAGATACTCACGGCGTTGAATTGCATGTTGAGAGCGAACCGGGCCGAGGAAGCACATTCAGTTTATCCTTGCCCCCCGCCACGGGGGAATCATGACCGGGCCACTTATACCTCCTGGCCCATTGACTCATGGAACTGAGCTCAATGCAGTATATACAATCGCCCGGATTGTCGCTGAAACGCCAGACACCGAAGCCGGCCTGGATGCCGTATTTCGCCTTGCGCGCACAATCTTCATCTTTGATATTGTCTCTCTTTACATCGAAAACAAAGAGACCGGCGAACTAGAACCATACTATGCCCGGGCACTCGGCCGCGGCCGTCATCGCGAAGCCGAGCTTTCCTGGGGCGAACCGGCTGCTATAGAGTCCTTCCGCTCGGGCCAGACGGTACTTCGCCAGGAAGATGTCGGTCCCGAAATTAAAGGACGGGAACGTCGCCGTGATTATCTCGGATTGCCAATGTTAGTGGGTGGACGATGCGTAGGGGGGCTTGTCTTTGGGCGTTTTGGCGGTCCTTCTTTTCCACCGGAACATGTCCGGCTAGCAGAATTCGTGGCCTGGCACGTTGGCCAACTGCTTGAGAGTGGACGCATGGCCCGCCGCATCGCCACTCTCGAAGCTCAGCGCGAGCTTGCCCGCATGCAGGATGAGTTCATCTCTACTATCTCGCATGAGCTGCGTACACCGCTTGGCTTCATCAAGGGTTACGTAACCACACTTATGCGGGAGGATGTTACTTGGGAACCGGAAACCCAGTTTGAATTCTTGCATATCATTGATGAAGAATCTGACCGCCTTCGCGAACTAATTGATAACCTGCTCGATTCCTCCCGCCTTGGTAGCGGCAGTCTGAAAATGATTTTTGAATCTTGCCGGCTGATGGCATTAATCCGTGATGCGGCCGAGCGGAATCAGGTTGCATCCCCTGATACACAACTACAGCTTGAAATCGAAGCTGATCTCCCCGAAGTCAGGGCCGACTCAACCCGTATTGCTCAAGTGCTCGACAACCTACTTTCAAATGCTTATAAGTATGCTCCCGGGTCCAATGTCATCATCCGCGCATTGAACATGGGTGACTTTGTTCGCATTGAAGTAGAGGATTCTGGCCCTGGCATATCGAGCAAGTTTATTCCCCACCTCTTCGAGCGCTTTTACCGCGTTCCTAACAACAATCAAACAATACATGGCACCGGCTTGGGTCTCTACATCTGCCGCAAGATCATCGAGAGCCACGGCGGCAAGATCACCGCCGAGAGCAAGCCAGGAATGGGTGCCAATTTTAATTTCACTTTGCCCGTGATCACTTCTGCCAAAGAAAAACTTCCGGAGAGCACTCATGAAACAGACAAAGACAATCCTGGTAGTTGATGATGACCCGCGCTACCTACGCCTAGTTGAAATAAACTTGATTACAGAAGGTTATAAGACTGAAACGGCAATTAATGGGCAGGAGGCCGTTGAGGCGGTTGCCAATAAACAGCCCGACTTGCTTCTGCTAGATGTGATGATGCCCATCATGGATGGATTCACGGCGACCGAAAGGATCCGGAAATTCTCCAACGTTCCAATTATCATTCTGACCGCTAAAGGCGAAGAGCGCGATCGGGTGCGCGGACTGGATGCCGGCGCAGATGACTATATTGTCAAGCCCTTCTCCGCCCAAGAACTTCTAGCTCGCGTTCGCGCTGTCTTGCGACGAGCCGAACGCAAAGGCGAGGATTTGTTCCATCAGCCGATTTTTAAGCATTTTGGATTGGAGATAGATCTCGCCCGAGCATGCGTCCTTTCCGAAGATCATGAGGTTTCTCTTACCGCAACCGAATACCGCCTTCTTCAGACTCTGGCTGCAGCCATGGGCAACGTTCTCACCGCCGAAGAATTGCTCTCGTCTGTATGGGGACCGGAATACCGCGATGATAAAGAAATCCTCTGGGTTTGCCTTAGCCGGTTACGCCAGAAAATCGAGCCCGATCCCAAGAATCCAATTCACATTGTCACCCGTCAGGGACTCGGCTATCTTATGCCTCCTGTCACGTAAGTAGCATGAGAGCATCATATTTATTTAATCAGCCTAGGCCGGTCATCTGATCTTCACATTAAATTTGAAAATGCCCAGCTTCTTCCGCTAAAGTGCATTCTCCTATTCCGCACCGCTAAGCGACATCCTCCTTTTGCCCCGAAGACAAGAATAAGCTATCTCACTATGCGTCGACCTTAACGGGTCAGTAGTGTGACATAGTCTAATGCGAGAAAGGCATTTTCCTAATGGTGGCGGCTTTTTTCAATGGCCTCAAAGATATAAGCAATTTGCTACATTGCAGATCAGAATCACGACAAACAGCCGTTATAGTTATCTCAGCAATTGAAAAGATTAAAAATGCTTCAACGGCAAGACTTCTGCTAGATAGAACCTGTCTATGCAAAGCTAACCAACTTTCTAACACCTCAATGAGGATTCCTTCCCAATTGTCGCTTATCCAATGAGTCTACGCCTTGCACCGATCCGGCTATGTCTGTGAAATATTCAAGCCGGCAAAAGCTTCGATCCGGAGGACTTTATCCACATGTGTATGTTAAGACATAACCATGCAAGCTGAGTTCTG
>DAOVFE010000322.1 GCA_030673085.1 Anaerolineales bacterium
GGATGATGCACGGCGTCGACTACCTGCCGCCGGATCCAACCGGCATCTTTGTCGATGCGCCGGTAACCGAGTGGTATACAAAATGGGTGGAGGCCGCCTACAACGCCGGCCTGATTGAGCCTTGCCAGACCTCGCCCGAAATGCGCTTCTGTCCCAACGACCCACTCTCGCGCGGGCTGGGCGCTTATATGATGGTTAAGGCCAAGGGATTGTCCTTGCCTTGAAACAACGCATTATTCGACTAGTGATAACCAAGTCAATGAAAATATCCGCCAGTTAAATAGCGTGATTGGAGAGATAGTATCTTTACTAACTATATCAATCTTAAGCATCGCAATGCAGCCTTGGCTACAGACTTATTTGATGACCCTATGAAAATCGTTCACCGAATTTCCTGTGAATTGTTAATAAGAAATGAGTGAGTAAAAATGGTAATCATCTTCCCACTCTATTTTCAGAATCCATTGATGAGGCCACTGAAAAAGCGTCCAACAATAGGAAACAGGAATCATATGTTCACGCTTCTATATCAGAGAGGTAAGAAAGAATAAATAATGAATAAACAATCACGCGCTTTTCACATTCTCGTTATCACACTCACCATCTCGGCAATTGCTGCCATTTCTGCCATCGGGGACGCAAACTCAGCCGGATTGAGCAGGACTATTCATACCCAACCCGCAATTTATGCTGGGCTCGCCGCGAATATAAAGGTTGCCGCTCAGCAAATGACCTGCACGCCCACAGGCCTGCGCTATACAGATGAGACTTTACTACCTCCGGACTATGTTTCTTTCGTTCCTCCTGATATTGGGCAATCCTATTGCGATCCCACTTTTGGAACAGAGATTAAAAGACTTACCGATTCGGGCAAAGGCTATGTTACCAATAGCGAGATCTCCTATTTCAACATCGATGATAGCTACTTCATCATCAGCGATGACAATATCGGCTCTTTGATGAACGGGGGCGACGGCCATAAGATAAAACCTCTCGGCGGAGGGAATATGCGCCCCTGGTGGATTCGCTGGCCGCGAGCAAACTACTACACCGCTTCGGGTCATAAAGAGATGTTTGATCCGGCACAGAATTTCTATAAATACGAAGGAAACGAGATTCGCCTTTACGACGTTGATACTTTAGATTATGTGGTCATCCGGAAATTCAGCCAGTACACTGAGATCGATTCGGCCGGAGGTGAGGGCGACATCAGCTCGGATGGTCGCTATTGGATCCTGGACGGCACAAAACCCGATGGCCAGCAAGTGCTTTTCTCTTACGATCTTCTCGATGACATCAAAGGACCAGAAAGCGATTTCGATACCGGTTGCATTGGATGCAAAGGCAAACCGGGGGTCGACTACGCAAGCATCAGTCCAAGCGGAGTCTATATAGTTATTGCATGGGATGCCGGACAGTTGGATCCATTCAACGGCCATTATGGAATCGAAGTCTTTGAGCGCCGAAATTGGAACTTCGTCCGCCGAATTCATCCCAGCAGAATACACTTTGAAATGGGCTACGACTCTTTGGGCAATGAAGTAATGTTCGCCGCTGCAGGCAACACTCCGGATGAAATCCTCAGTTTTAACATCCCCGACCTTGCTCTTGGTGACATCATTTCAGTCCGGCTAAATGATGGGCTCGGTCGCAAACTGCTCGATATTCCAAAATGGGCTCATTACATTATTTCCTTTGCAAATGGGCAGAATCATTTTATCTTTTTAGCTTTCGAGGCGAAATCCGATTCGCCCTCTGAGCTATGGTCGCCCTATTGGGGCGAGATCATTGCAGTCCCGACCGATGGCTCGGGTGAAGCAGTTCGTTTGATTCATCACCGTTCACGTAAAGTAGGTGATCAATCTACAATGAAATATCAAGTGGATTTCATTGCAAACAACGCAGGGACCAAAATCGCCTTCAAGAGCACCTATGGTGTTGGCGGAGCTGATGTATATTTTTTCGATTTCGATTGGAACGAGAATTCGCCAACCTTCGTCGATGTTCCTTTCAGTCATCTTTATCACGATGAGATCGAAGTCCTCTATCAGGAAGGCTATGTCGCCGGCTGCAACCTCGACCCATTGATGTACTGCCCGGATGACGCTATGAACCGCGCCGAGAGCGCAGTCTTCGTCGAGCGCGGCATCCACACCGCCGAATATATGCCGACCCAACCCACCACCCAGGTCTTCGCCGATGTGGCTTTAGATCAATGGTACGCCAAATGGGCCAACGGCCTATGGGAGGATGGCTATACCGCCGGCTGCGGAGTTGATCCGCTCATCTATTGCCCGCTTCTCGGCCACACTCGAGCCGAAGGCTGCGTCTTCTATTTAAGGATGATGCACGGCGTCGACTACCTGCCGCCGGATCCAACCGGCATCTTTGTCGATGCGCCGGTAACCGAGTGGTATACAAAATGGGTGGAGGCCGCCTACAACGCCGGCCTAATCGAGCCTTGCCAGACCTCACCAGAAATGCGCTTCTGTCCCAACGATCCACTCTCGCGCGGGCTTGGCGCTTATATGATGGTTAATTCGAAGGGTTTGCCGTTGCCCTAAGAGCCGAATCACCCCTCTCCCTTTTAGGGATAGGCTCGGGGTGAGGGTCGGATTATCTTATCAGGAAAATTTCCATAATTTAGCCTCCCGCGGGTTTGGAACCCGCGGGAGGGTCTTTCCCCGCTGGGAAGAGAGAATTGATGATTTTGGGGCAAGAGAAATGATGATTTTGGATTGAGA
>DAOVFE010000343.1 GCA_030673085.1 Anaerolineales bacterium
TCCCACAATTAGCAGGAGCGGTAAAAAGACGCTTTCCGTTCAGGGGAAAAAAGGTTGATAGCAATCAGGGATCAAGCTCCGGATCAGGTTTGAACGGGATAGAGGAGTGATCATATGGTGCGCATCGGAAAGAATCCTGCCAAAAGGAATCTTGCGGTGGCTAAACCAGCACCGGTTACAGTAGCTGTTATATCCTATATTCCTTTTCTTAGCGGCTACTACCGTGAGGGCCTGGATGTACTCAAATTGTGTCTGCAAAGCATTCTATCTAATACCGACGAACCTTTTGATCTTATGGTGTTCGACTACGGGAGCTGTGCCGAAGTCGTCGATTACCTTAGCGAAATGAGCAAGAAGAATCAGATTCAATATTTAACGCTTTCCGAGAAGAATCTGGGAAAAGTCGGCGCCTGGAACTTTATCTTTGGCGCTGCACAAGGCGATTATATTGCCTATGCCGATAGTGATGTTTACTTTTTGCCGGGGTGGCTGTCAAAGACTCTCGAAGTATTCAATGCAATTCCCGATGTGGGGACTGTATCTGGCCTTCCGCGCAGGCAGCGAAAGGATTTCTGTGAAAATTCGATCAAGCAGGTATATGAGCTTCCGGGTGTTTCAGTTCAGCGGGGAAAGTTTATGCCTGAGGAATGGATCACAGAGCATGCTCGTTCTCTGGGAAAGCTCGATGTTGTTGATAAAGACCTGGCTCGCGACGACTTTCTGGTGAGTTGCAAAGGTGTGCAGGCCTATGTTACGGCGACACATTTCCAGTTCACTATACGGCGCGATGTGATACAGCGCTTTATTCCCTTTAGTTACGATCGACCTATGGGGCCGGATGTGGCTAAGTTTGATAGGGCTATTGATGGCAATAATCTACTTCGCCTGGCGGTATCGGAAAGAGTCGTTATGCATATAGGCAATACTCTGGATAAATATTTTTTAGATGAAATCAAAATACTTAGCGCAGATCGAATACGAACCCGGCAAAGACAATCCCGTCATAGGCATATTCTTCATTCATTTTGCGAATGGCGTCCAGTTCGGCGGGTTTTACTTTCGCTATATGATTTGATTTTTAATTTGTATTTTCGAGAGAGGACTTAATATGGAAGAGATAGATACCTTAGGAAAGGATATTTTGAAAGCAAATTGATGGTTATTGATCGCTCTGAGCGAAATCTAGAATCGCTAATTGAAAAAGCGAACCAGCGAATGAAATCCCTCGATGGTCGATTGATCTTGCCGCGTGGGGTTCTTATCGATGCCTCTGATGGAAAGCGCTACAAGATTCGAGAATATCCGAGCGAAGAGATAGCGGCTGAAAAGGAAGAAATAATTCAACGGGTAGCCGGAACGATTCTTATCCCGCTCCTTATTGGCAGATTGGGCAAGTATTTGGTCTTTGAATATATTCCCGCGGACGATGCTAGAGTGAATCCGGGGAGGAAGACATACTTTGCTATCGGAAGGGCGCTTGGCCGTTTAGCAGATTATAAGGAAGATGGAAGTCTAATTGATGCGCTCGACAGCGAATTTAATCATTGGCTTGAGGAATTAATTAGTGTCGGATTTCTATCATCCCGGGCAGCGGCGAAAGTCGATATAGCATATCAGGCTTTTAAACCCGCTATTCCGCGGCTGTGTTTAGATTATTGGGATGTGATGCCGCATAATTTCGGTTGGCGCGGTGAGCAGCTTTATTTGCTTGATGAAAAGCACTTGCGTTTAAGCTTTGAGGGCGTAGGTTTAATTAAGCCAAGTCTTGTGCTGCAAGCTCAGGATTGGGATGCAGTCTTGGCCGGTTATCAGAGCGTAAGACCAACGGCGTTCTTTTCCCAGCAACGGCGCTTTCTGCAGCTATATTATCTAGTAGGAGCTTTAAATTTCTATAGGCAAAAGATGGCGAATGGCGCTCTATCAATCCCCGCTAATCCAAGGTTGCGTCGATATTATTCAATTCTCTTGAGTGACCTTGGCTTGTCGGATTTATCGATTCTCTTCGAAAGGATTCGATTTGATTACCGCTTCCCTCGTGAGACAGCATATATATGGCGAAAGCGGATTGCTGGAAGAATTAGGAGGGATTTTGGCGGAAGGTTATAGAGGTAATCGAATTGTGTCCCAATAAGCACGGAAGTAATATTTTACTGAAATCTGAAACAACATTTAATAAAAATCGAGCATCTGATATTTCAACCGATTGCGCAGGAGAAGGATGTGCCATTTGGAGCAAAGGCAGTGGCATAAGGATGAAGCGCATAATAAAGCCGTCCCTTTCATGTGGCGATTAGAGTGCAACAATTGGTCTTGACGCAATCCTAGCCAGCATGATTGGACAAAGGCAAATTGATGATTAGCTATCATGCTCTTTTTGTTAGGATATTTCTAATATAGCTCAGCGAGCAAATAATAGATGAATGCACTGAAAAAAGCCCCAATGCGAGATAGGCATTTCCCTACTGGTGGATGCTTATTTCAGTGGACGCACAGATAAGTTCGTATCCGAGGAGCATTGGCGAGAATGACTATTCAAGTTGAGAACTGTCCGCTTTGTGACGGGGAAAATGAAGCTTTTGACATATATAAGGATGCGGGCCAGGAGCTTC
>DAOVFE010000299.1 GCA_030673085.1 Anaerolineales bacterium
TCCGCCAACCGCAAGCAACCGGCTTTAGATATAAGGCCGCCTTATGTAGAGATAATTTGCGGAATCGGCGAAAACGCAGGTGAAGCGCGACCTCAAGCAGCCAAGGCGCTGATACGCCGGTTGATCGAAATGAAAAATGGAGAACAATTCCAGAGTTGGGAGGATGTCGCATTCCTGTTTAGAGCCTCGACTGGATTTGGGGCGTACGAAGACGCGCTTGAAGCATTGAATGTTCCGTTTGTGACTGTTGCCGGACGCGGCTTCTATGATCGGCCCGAAATCCGGGATGTGCTAAATATAATGCATGTGCTGGAAGATCCGCATGATGATTTGGCGATGGCAGGAATGCTGCGCTCACCGGCGATTGGCATTTCCGATGAGGCCATCTACCGCCTGCGATGGCAGAATGGGACTACACGTCCTCTCTTAGAAGCGTTAGCAAACGATTTGAGCGAGCTTGATCCGGAAGATCAAGAATGCGCGCTGCGAGCGGGAAGGATATTAACTGAATTGCTGCCGCTGGTTGACCGGATGCCGGTAGCGGAGCTATTAAAGCGTTTGATAGATATTTTAGATTATCGGGCAGTACTCGCGACTTCGCATAGCCGTAGATGGCGTAATCTGGATAAACTGCTTGCCGATGCACACGCCAGCCGGCTGGTGCGAATGAGTGAGTTCCTGGAATACCTGCAAACTCTACGGGATGTGGGCGCCCGAGAAGGAGAGGCTCCGGCTGAAGCTCAAGGCGCAGTTAGATTGATGACTATTCATAAGGCAAAAGGTCTGGAATTTGAGATCGTAGTGCTGGCGGATGCGTCCCGCCGAATTGGGTCACGCAGTAGCATTGCCTATCTGGTTGAGCAGACTGGTTTAGCCTTCAAGCCGGATCGAATAGACGGCGTTCCGTTAGCCTACCGGTTGGCCCAATACTTGGATAAGCGGCAAGACGAAGCCGAGGAACAGCGGTTGCTATATGTGGCTGCAACCAGGGCTAAGGAAAAGCTGTTGATCAGCGGGCATTTGACGCCTGGGCGAAAGGACAGCTGGCAGGCTGCTGGCTGGCTGAAGGCCGTGATTGAGAAAAATGGAGTTGCAATTGATGATTTAGCCGATAAACAAGAAATATGGCATGAACATAGGCTTTCAAACAGCATGATGGTAGGTGTGTGGATTGGATCACCAGAAATAAAAGGGCAGGCAGAGGATAAAAAAAGCGTTGAATGGCCTACGCTGGATGCTGAACCGCTCTATAGACGATTGACTGAGACAGCGCAAGATCAGGCAGATGAAGAAATGGATATGGAGATTCAGCGTGATTGGCGGGCGACGGGCGAAAGGATTCACGCGCCGGCGGCGGCAGTCGGCCAAATGGTGCATAAGGCAATAGAGCGTTGGATCTTCACTGAGGATGAAGGTCTTTCTGATATGCTGGAAACGGCTGCGCTGAAAGAAGGACTGGTTGATAATAAACAGCGACTGCGGGCAGTGCATGAGGCCCAGAAGCTTCTCAAGAGGCTGCGAGACGATCCAGGATGGGTGGAAATAGACAAATCGATTGAATGCTATCATGAACTGCCTTATGCACGTGTGCAAGCCAATGGTAAGGTGGATGCCGGCAAAATAGATCTCCTCTATCGCACAGAAAAAGTTTGGAAATTGATAGATTTCAAGACTGATGAAATTCGTGACGAATTAAAACTGAATAATATGATTAATGAATATAGACCTCAATTGGGGCGCTATACAGCCGCAGTTAAGGCTTTGCTGAATATCAACCCGCAAGTAAGCTTGTGCTTTCTCGATTACAATGGAACGGTCGAATGGGTGCGGCTGGATTAGATCCATTGAGCATTTAGAAAAATAGGCAAATGTAAATGTAGATTGAGAACAAGTAGCAATATAATGCGGATTACGGATTGTAAATAAGAGATATCATGGGAAAAGTAAAATAAAAGGTAGAATCCAAATCAGTGAGTATATATGGCATATCTGAGTCTACTGAAAAAAGCGGCTTTCAGCAGTAAAGGTTTTATATCGCGTTGAGGCTTTTTTCAGTGCATTCATATATGCATTAGATGGCTTTAGGAATTGGATATGAAATTATTGCACACTTCCGATATTCAATTAGATGCCCCCTTTGCATTTCTTGGCGATAAGGGACATCAATATAGAAAACAATTAAAGGAGACGTTTGCGGAGATCGTTGATCTTGCACAAAAGGAAAATTATGATGTATTGCTGATTGCCGGAGATCTGTTTGATAGCAATCGACCTCAGCAGACAACCTCGGATTTTATCGTTACGACGCTAGGAAAGCTATCCATACCGGTATGCATTCTCCCGGGCAATCATGATTGCTACCAAAGTAACTCGATATACCGCAAAACGAAGTTTCCGGAAAATGTCACCATTTTTAGCGATAAAGTAAAACAGAAATTATTTAATGAGCTGGATCTGGCTGTGTATGGGAATGCCGCCCTGCGGCGTGATAGCGCCAATAAACCGTTAGCCGATATTCAACCAACGGCAGCGGCCAAATGGCATGTGGCCCTTGCGCATGGCAATCTGGCGATAGGAAAGATCGAAAATCCAGAACGGCCTATTCTCCCCAAGGAGATCGAAGCTTGCGGAATGGATTATGTCGCCCTTGGAGATTGGCATGGTTATTATGATTGTTCGCAAGGGGATGTGCGAGCGATATATTGCGGATCACCAGAACCAACCGCGTTTGATCAGGACCAGTCGGGATTTGTAGCTAGCGTAACTCTGGAAAAGGACAGTGTGCTGGTTGAGAAAGTCCGAATTGGAAAAGTCCAGGCAGGAAAGATTGCGCTTGATGTCACCGGACACAACCAATCCGACATCCTGAATATGCTGACTGAGCTCAAGGATCCGAACAGGATGATCGCG
>DAOVFE010000159.1 GCA_030673085.1 Anaerolineales bacterium
GATAACCTGCACGCCAGGCAACTTCACTAGGCAATAGGTATAAATGAGCTGAAGAATATTTTGCTTGCTATCTTACTAACCAACTTCGATCCACATCAACTGAAAATCAATTCTTCATCAGTTTTTTACAAGACGTCAGTATCCTATAGTCAGTTTTCCTACAAGAATTCGATGCTTAAATCGGTAGGAAAATAATCTGAGAAACAGTCAAGGAGATTACTAGATGAATAAGACAATAGTTGGAAAAGCAGCATTGTTGGCTTTACTGATTGCACTGGTCGGTTCTGTCACGGCTTTTGCCCAAGGAACGGTTGATCTGCAACAAGCCGGCTTATCACAATCAGATGATCCCACACCCGAACCAGGCGGAGAATTTCTCCCCCGAAGCGAACGCGGACGCCCCTGGCATCCAGCTTTCATAGCTGAAGCGCTCGGTATTTCGGTCGAAGAACTCGAAGATGCTCGAACGGAGGGAAAAACCATCTTCGAGTTAGCCGAAGAACTGGGCGTCGATCTTGATGATATCCGGGCTACGATGCAGGCTACTTTGGAGAAAGCCGTGCAGCAAGCCGTAGATAAAGGGCTCATCAGCGAAGACCAGGCAGAAAAGATGTTTAGCCATATGGCTCAATGGGCGCTTCGCAGTCGTAGAGGCGAAGGTTTGCCGGCTGAATGTGACTGCAATGGGGATCATAGTGCCATCGCTGACGCACTTGGAATCACGGTTGAAGAATTCGAAGCCGCTCGTGCCGAGGGTAAGACTCTGGTCGACTTGGCCGAAGAGCTTGGTGTTGATATTGATCAGGTCTTTTCTATCCTGCCGGCCGGCCGAAGTCGCAGTAATCAGGGACGGCAGGGCAAACACCCCTTCCCTCGGCTCAATCTACAAACCCTACAATAACTTTTTTAGTTAGCCAGGGAGTGATTTCAGCCGATGAAAAGGGAACAGGGGCATGGTTTATAACCATGCCCCTTGTTTTCGCACTTAGAACGAGAGAAATTACATCGCACACTGAGGAGAAGTTCTCGCTTATCACATAAAAGTCGAAATCCACAAAATATCTACATATTTTATTAACTGATTTTGCAGACCGCTGTTCTATATTGGCTTATGGATAGCCACCCCGAATGGTGAAGGAGAAGTCACAATTATGTTTTTGAAGTTACCGAAAAAGAGCCTTTGGACTGCCCTGGTCGTATTTATCATAGCGGTTAGCGGCGGATTTGCTTATTACAAGTCAGTATATCTGCCAGCGCAGGTTCCGGACGAGCTTCAAATTAAGACCGTCACCGCCCGTCAGGGAGATATTGTCATTTTCGCCAGCGGCTCGGGCACATTGATCGCCGTTAGTTCCGGCACCGAAGCCACAATCAAAGAACAGATCACAAGCCTGGGCTCCAACCTTGTTTTCGTCACCTCCAATTTTAATCGTGGTGGACCAGGCCAACGCGCTAGCAGCGGCGGCCTAGTGTATGATGACGCCTTTGCGATTACTGACGATATCAAAGGTGTTGTTGGCGTAGTGGTTGAACAGGGCTCAATAGAGACAATCAAGGCCGGGAATATCACCCTGACTGAAGTGTCAATCTTAGGCACAACGCCCGATTTTCCTTCCGTGCGGGATATGGACATAGAAAAAGGCCGTTACTTCAATCAAACAGAAGTTGACCGAAAGCAAAAACTGACGATTTTAGGACATGACCTGGCGCATGAACTCTTCGGAGAGAGCGATCCCATTGGCCAGACGATCAACGTAGGAGGAACTAAGCTGACTATTATTGGCGTTTTTGCTGAGAAGGGGCTGGTCGGCGACGTCGATTATGATATCCGTCTCTACACCCCTATCACCGTCGTTTTCCAAAAGTTCACCCCTTCCCAATTTAAAGGAATCATTGGCGACCGGGTCCGAGTGATCTATGTAGAGGTCGAAAGCCAAGAGAGCATCGAGGATACTATCCTGCAAATTGAGCTCCTGCTCGCTCGCCGTCACGATGTTCCGCTGAATGAACCCGACTTCTCGGTTACGACTCAGCAAGAGATAATCAACACCCAGGAATCGACAACGGCTGCTTTTAGGTCGCTCCTGGCATGGGTAGCAGGCGTATCCTTGATCGTGGGTGGCATTGGCATTATGAACATTATGCTGGTCAGTGTAACCGAACGTACGCGTGAGATCGGCATCCGTCAGTCAGTCGGCGCCACACCGAATGACATCCGCTGGCAGTTTCTGACAGAAGCCGTCCTACTGAGCCTGGTTGGCGGGATGATTGGCGTGATCGCCGGTGCGGCCGGATCATGGGTCTTCGGCGTAATTAGCAGGATGCGAACAGTCCTTGTACCCGGCTCGATCCTATTGGCCTTTACTTCATCCGCTGCGGTGGGTATATTCTTCGGCTTCTACCCGGCTAACAAAGCCGCTCAAATGGATCCGATAGAATCGTTAAGGCACGAGTGATGGAAGAAACCAATAATAATGAGCAATGCGTAAAGCATAAACCAGAAGTACTTTTGCTCATTGCTTCTTATGTTTCATGCAATGAGTCCACTGAAAAAAGCGGCTAACGGCAGGAAAATTCCTTTCTCGTATTTGGGCTTTTTCAGTGCATTCATGCAATACGTTTCATAAATTGAGGAGATTTCTAATGAGAAAAATCATGTTTGGATTGCTTTGTTTAACAATTGCTCTCGCAATTGCCGCCTGTAGCGGCGTGCTAGAGAATTCAACGGATGAGATGACAATCTTGACTGAGGATTATGAAAACGCCCTCTCGATTCAAGTACAGCTCATTGTGGGAACTTTAAGACTGGAAGGAACAGATTTTGCCATCGATTCAGAACAAGCTTCCGAATTGATTACGCCGTGGCAGGCATTCCGCGGTCTTGGCAGCAGTGATACCGCTGCCCAAGGAGAGATAGCGGCCATAATCACCCAGATACAGGAAACGATGACCGCTGAACAGATTGAATCAATTGCATCGATGGAACTAACCCGTGAGGATATCTTCGGTATCGCCCAAGAAATGGGGATCGCCCTTGGCGGCGCTCTATTTAGTGATGACGCTCCTGATGGTGACACCGGAAGCAAGACACAAGGCAGCAAATTTGCTGGCAGCCCTCCTGACGGTGGTTTGCCAGGAGGGGGAATCCCCGGTGGCGAGGGCAGAGGACGCGCTGAGTTTGGGCAAGACCTGGAGCCAGAGCAAATTGCAACACTCCGAGCAGAACAAGGCGAAAGGGCAAATTTCAGTGATCGAGCTGCCTTTTTCTTGATCAATCCGCTTATTGAGTTGCGGAAGCGAAGGCACAATCTTAGTCTCGAGTCCACTGAAAAAAGCAGCCAACAGTAGGAAAATTCCTATCTCGTATTTGGGCTTTTTTCAGCGCAATCAGTCTTATATATTGATAAATGGAGTTGGTTCGCGAATGGTCCCTTCGTAAGGCAAATTCGCGCCATACCTTATCACAAGATTAAATTTACGATATTACAAACTATTCTTCATAATATCTTCATAACTTCTTGATACACTGCATATAAAATCATCAGAAACGCCTTGATAAACGAAGGGCTGGTCCATTTGATAATAGATAACCAAAAAAGGATTCAAGGCGGGAGGAGAAGACGATGGCCACTACAATACTGGTCGTCGATGACGAGAAGAGACTGGTTTCTTTAGTCGAGGCCTATCTAGCCCAAGAAGGGTTCCGCGTCGTAACCGCTTCAAACGGTCGAGAGGCGCTCTTCCTTGCCCGTCAAGAGAAGCCCGACCTCATCATCCTCGACATTATGATGCCCGAAATGGATGGCTACGAGTTCATGCGCCTCCATCGCAAGGAATATCAGACCCCGATTATTTTGCTTACCGCACGAGTAGAAGATGACGATAAGATAATCGGGCTGGAGCTGGGCGCTGATGATTATGTCACTAAACCTTTCCGGCCACGCGAATTGACAGCTCGCATTCGCGCAGTTTTACGCCGTACCGGACAGACAGAACCAACTGCCACGGTGCTCCGCAGGGGAGATATCATCCTTGATCGAGAGAGCCATACGGTTAAGGTAGGCAATCAATTTGTCGACCTGACACCATCTGAGTTTGACTTGCTGGCTGCCTTGATGTCATCTCCAGGGAAGGTTTTCTCACGCCTAGATCTACTCGACCGCCTGCAAGGCACACGCTATGAAGGGTACGAGCGAACTATCGATGTCCATATCAAGAATCTACGGGGCAAGATCGAACCCGATCCTCGTTCCCCCCACTATGTGAAGACGGTCTATGGTGTGGGTTATCGATTTACAAGGGATTGATTTTTATGCGTTCTTTAACTATGAAACTCATCCTCGCTTTTTTAGCCGTTAGCTTAACCGGCGTGGCACTTGCAGCTCTATTTGTCAGCCGAGGAACAGAAAGCGAATTTAACCAATTCCTTTATAGCCAAGGCCGTCAGTCCTTGGTCGCCGAAATATCGGAATACTATCGCGAAAACGAGTCATGGGCAGGTGTAGAAGAAGATTTTCCATTTCAACCGATATTCCGACATGGACGACCGCAACTGACTCCCAAAGGCCTTAGCGGAATCACTCTACTGGATGATACCGGAACAGTGATTGTCGCCGGATCTGGATTTCACATCGGCGATCAAGTCCCTGAGGCCGATAGAGCCGGTGCAGAGCTAATTGACATTAATGGACATGAGGTTGGCTGGCTCATCCTCGAAAGAAACGCATTCAGAAAGAGCCATGCCGAAGAAGCCTTCCTCGATCAAATTCGACGCACACTCATCGTTAGTGCAGCCGGCGCAACTGTTATCGCCTTGCTTCTGGGTGTATTCCTTGCGCGTACTCTCACTCGACCGTTGCTCGAGCTTACATCCGCTACATACGCCGTCGCCCAGGGTGACTTGGCACAGATGGTTCCAGTTCGTTCGCAGGATGAATTAGGTCGGCTGGCAAAATCGTTCAACCAGATGAACGCGAAACTTGCCCGCCTGCGTGATTTACGTCGCCAAATGACTGCTGATATTGCCCATGAGCTTCGAACCCCTCTTAGCATCATCCTTGGCCATGCCGAAGCTGTGGAAGATGGCGTTCTCCCGCCATCTAGAGAAACATTCGATATCATACACGATGAGGCTCAGCGGCTTGAAAGGCTTACCGATGATTTGCGAATGCTCTCGCTGGCTGAAGCTGGTGAATTGCATCTATCGCGTCGATTAGTATCTCCGCAGTCTCTACTGCAAAATGCGGCCACTGCCTATACTCCCCAAGCCAAGCAGCAAGATATTGCTCTGCAAATAAAAACTTCCCCCGATTTACCAGATATTAATGTCGATCCAGATCGGATGGCGCAG
>DAOVFE010000447.1 GCA_030673085.1 Anaerolineales bacterium
TCTAGGCAACAAGATGAAATTCTACATACAGTTTGCGTTAAACAAAAGACGAATAATTCCTATCAGCCGAGGGTTATACAAAGAGCATTATGTGGCCGTATAAAACACGCGGGTACAACATTTTTAACCCGCAAATTCCACTTCCCCGCCAGCCCAAATATTTCTCCTCTAACAATGGGAAATCTCTTCTAAAATCCGGGTTCGACTCTGCTTGAGTACGCCATCCGGCCCTGCCGTTGAGTCGAATGGCAATCCGCGCCCGGCGTTTATAAAGGCTTGTATATTATCCAAAGGCGTGTTTTCTGGAAGATCACAGCCAGTGGATAGGATGAAATTGGGGAACGGCTCCATCGTCTCGATCAACATTCGGGTATCTTGGTAGACCTCTTCCGGTCTCATCTGTAGCATAACTTCTACCGGGTGAATATTGCCGATCAAGACCATCTCTGATGGCACACGTCTGGCTATTTCGGGGAGACCAACGGCGGCATCCAAGCTCAACCCCTGGGGACCAGTAGCCACCATACCATCGATCAAATGATCCGTGCTGCCGCAGATATGCAGAACCGGAATGGCGTCAAATGCCTTATAAATCTGATTGAGGTAATCACCGGAGAATTCCTCGAACTGCTTTGGCGAGAGCACCATTGAGCTCGGTTCAAGGACACAAATGATCTGGGCTCCGGCCTCAGCCAGCGCCTGCGCATAACGGCTGATAACCTGGCTGGAGAATGCCAGGACTTTATGGAGGAGCTCTTTTTTCTTGATGATCGCTTTAGCGGCTTCGCTGGCTCCCATTAACTGCGATGCCATCGTAAATGGGCCGATGACATAGCTGCCTCGGATTAGGTTGAAATAGCGCGTCATAAGCCGCACCGTCTCTAGAAACGCTCCGACTCGGCCATCCTGCAGGATGTCGACTTTAAATAGCGCCTTGAGGTCATCCTCATTTTTAACCAAATCGCCGTCCACACTGGGAGGAGCCATCAAATCATAACGAACAGGCGCTCCAAGAGCATTCGGCTCCAGCGAGAGATCCATCATGGGAAATATCGCGTCCGGCTGGTAGCGCTCGACCAGCGCCATGAGCGACCGGAAGTGTAGGCCATAATTAAACACGTTTTGCTTCAGGGTAGTTTTGCTTAACCGGGCGCCTGGAAAACCCATTAATGGAACAACCGGCAAATGCCCTAATTTCCTGATGATATCGATCAGCGCATTTCTATCTGTCATAGCTTATATCTCCGCCGTATATGGCTTTGGAAAACGCTCTCCGGGAAGGATTCCTGCAAATCCAGCCTCATACTACCCAAGTGGTTGCTAACATCTTATCTTCAGTTTTATAATTCTTCCTCTAGCTTCAACCACCTCGCAAAAGTCTATACTGAGAGCGTTGAAAAAGACACATCATGGGAAAAAGCCAGGAAACCCAACAACTTGCTGTAGGGATGAGTGGAAAGTGCGGGTTTGGGAGCTACCGCCCTCATTTATGGCTTTTTCCTTAGAAGAAGGGGCTGTCTGAAAAGTCGAAAATCGCGATTATCATCCCCACC
>DAOVFE010000028.1 GCA_030673085.1 Anaerolineales bacterium
ATTAAGCTGATTTCTGGTGCGGCATGTATTGATTGGCTGAAACGCCTTCTTTGGATTACGAATTTGACGGCATGAACTTATAGGATGCTTATCGGGAAATAGGAGATATCGAAAAGGGCGCCTATAAAAGTGCCCGGTGGTGCATGTATACCACACCGACGTGTCATTCCGAGCGACTGAAAGGAGAGAGGAATCCCTATAACACAGCGGTTTGAAACAACCTGATCATTGGAAAAATATCATCATAAGGCCGGAAGGTTGTGTATGCTGGCGGAAAACTTGATATTGACGATCATAGGGATTCCTCGCCGAAATACAGCTCGGAATGATACTGACGCACGCGTTGTCTTAATGCGGCTCGCCAGGATCGCCGCTGACGGGTTGTAGAGGAAAGTGACTTTTAATCCGAATCATCCGCTATTTGCCTTTTATCTATTGACAAAAAGCAAATAGAGATTAAAATAATAGTAGAGATCAATAAGCTGGGACTTTAATAGTTATGGAGGACCAATCCAGATGCGAGGGCAAGGGCATGGGCGGGGTGGCGGCCGCCGGCGAAGATTCAGAAGACCAGTCGGATTTTTGGAACCAGCGCTTCTCTTATTGCTCCTTCGGGGACCAGCGCACGGATATGTTCTCCTTGATCAGATTAAGGAGTTCGAGCCGAGCGAGATGAATCCGAGTGTGATTTACCGAGCGCTGCGTGATATGGAGGAGCGAGGATGGGTCAGCTCGACGTGGGATCAGGATCAGACTCAAGGTCCGCCACGGCGTATCTACTGCCTTACTGCTCTTGGAAACGAGATGCTGGCGATATCGGTTAAGGAATTGAAAATGACCCAAGATCAGATTAGCTACTTTCTTAATGCCTATCGCCAGGGCATGGAAGATAAGGATTAGGGAAGAAGCGAGTATGTCAGAAGCGGCAATTTGCCTTATGTATATTCGCTATAAACTGCTAGAGGATAGAATTTGGATAGAGGAAGATATTGAAGAGTATGGATCCATAATTGTTCTGCTCTGAAAATGGAGTTGAATGGGCATGCAGTAGGTGTGAGTATTTCAATGTGATGGATTCAAATCCAATCGAGGGACATATACTTAAGGAGTTGGTGCTCTTAAATTAAGTGATTGTCTGTGTTTCGGATTTGAATCGATGACTAAATCAAAGGAATTAATAGGAGGTAAATGCGATGCCAGGATTTGATAGGAATGGACCAAGAGGAATGGGGCCTATGACCGGCCGCGGGTTGGGCCTTTGCGGCGGTTATGCGCAAGGCAATGCTCCGGCTTGGCCACGCTATGGATATGGGCGAGGCATTGGCAGGGGGTGCGGCGGCAGGGGGCGCGGATGGGGCTGGAGGGGGGACTTCTATCCTTCACCAGCTAATTATGGCCCCGTCGCGCCTTATCCTGCAAACCAGGGGATTAGCCCCGAGGACGAAACAAATATGCTCAAGCAGCAGGCTGAGTATATGAAACAATCGCTTGATGCTATCAATAAGCGCCTTGCTGAGATCGAAAAAAAGAAGTAAACCGAAATAGACCTTTGAATTAGTACGGACATCCTGGGATAATCCAGGATGCTCGTCGTATGAGCCTGTAGTGGCTTTGTAATGCGTCTAATAATATTACAATCATTCTGGGCTATCCTAAGAAGACTGGAGAGAAGATATGATTATTGCAATTTCATCGACAGGAAGTGATCTGAATGCCCCGACCAGCCAGATCTTTGGGCGCTGTAAGTATTATGCTTTTGTTAATACAGAGAATATGGAATCGGAGGTAGTTGCCAATCCGGCAACTAGAGCACAGGGTGGCGCCGGCATCAAGGCGGCTGAGTTTGTGGTTGATAAAGGTGCAGAAGTGGTTATTACTGGCGGAGTAGGTCCAAATGCTTTGAGGGTGTTTCAAGAAGCTGGTAAGCCGGTTTATATCTCTTCTGAAGGAACCGTGCGAAAAGCAGTGGAGCTTTTTAAGGCTGGCGATTTGCCCTTGTTCAGTCAGGAAAACCCGATATCCCGTGGAGCAGCTGGCAGGAAAATAGCTTCATCATTGAATGCGGATTCCCGCCAGGCTGAAATTGAAACATTAAAGGCTCAGGCGATGACACTTCAAAAGCAATTGACAGAGATGATCAAGCACCTCGATGAACTGACAAAGGAGAATTAACATGCGCATTGCAGTTTCGGCGGAAGATAATCAGGGTCTTGATAGCATCGTGGGCAACCACTTTGGCCGCTGTCCATATTTCTCGCTTGTAGATCTGGAAGAGGGGGCAATAGTTGCAGTTGAAAGCATTTCCAATCCATTCTATGAACAGCATCAGGTCGGACAGGTTCCTGCTTTTATTCATCAACACAAGGTCGACATTATGCTAAGCGGCGGTATGGGCAGGCGTGCGATTGGTCTTTTCCAGGACATGGGAATACAGGCAGTAACTGGTGCTTCTGGCACTGTACGCAATGCGTTGGAGCAATACTTGAAATCTGTTCTTGGTGGTGCAGAGCCATGCCAGGAAAGCAAGAAACACGCTGGTTAGTGCATGCGTAAAGCTGTAAGATAATTCTTCCTTGGAGAAAGATCTCAAGGGTGAATTGACGAACAAGATTAAGTGAACGGAAGATGGAAGCATGATCGTTATCGATCAAGATAGGTGTACTTGTTGTGGCGCTTGCTTGTGGGAATGTCCCACTGGGGCAATCTATTTGGTGGATAGAGTGCCACAGGTGGATCAGAGCCTTTGCAATCAATGTGGAGCATGCGTTGAGGTTTGTCCTAGTGATGCCATCAGCATAGTGAGTGAGATTAAGGCGAGAGCGGTCGCGCCTTATAAAGACGCGCCGCTATCTGAAGGGGCGTTTCATCAATCTCAGCAAATAATACAGAAGAGGGGAAACAGTATATTGCCGTGGATCGGTTCGGCACTGACTTATTTGGTCAGGGACATAGGACCGATTGTGGCCGATCTGATAGATGGCTTTCAGCGGCCGGCAGGCAATGCTATAACGGATTCAAAATCCTCTAGTTTGGAGAGAAACCAGGCAGTTATAACTGAACGCCGAGGACTTACTGAAGACGGTCAGCGACATAGCGGAAGACATCGAGCTTATCGCATGCGACGCAGGGGTCGATTCTAAAGGGCAATAGGCTCAGCTTCTTGTTTGCCGGATGATGATTGAACTTTTGCGGATAAATTCCCCGTCTTAATCTTTTTTTATGAAGACCTCATTGATAGCATACTTAGAATCTATGAGTCCACTGAAAGAAGCAGCCATCAGTGGGAAGATGGGGGCTATATAGAGTGTGGGCGAAGCCTACACTCCATATATGCCGTCTCCATTCTCGCATTTGGGCTTTATGCAGTGCAATCATCTATCGAATATAACTATTAAGATTCAGGCGTATCTTCGTTTACTGAAGAATTTGATGGGGCTTCTGGGATAATGATCATCATTATAAAATAAACCAGCAGCATAGCCACCACGCCGGTTGACAATGCAATGACGGTTGTAAGAAGTCGAACAACAGTTGGATCGACGACTATATATTCTCCTAAGCCGCCGCAAACGCCGGCGAACATGCGGTCCTTCCGTGATCGATAAAGTCGCTTGATTTGATCAGTCACTTTCTGCTCCTATACGCATTTCAGTATTCCTATTTCTCTCTACGCAAAAAGACGGAAAAGGTTGCATCCTTGTATGCCGCTAAGTAATGGAAGATTGAGAGGGTGTTGAAAAACATATTTGCCTGCAAAGGGTTGTGGCAGATATGGGGCGGGAGCGAAGCGCCTACCTCATTAGCAAATGATTTCTCTTTTACTAGATTCTCACTGAACAAGTTGACCTATTGGCGTGTTTGTTCTAGACTGTGGATATGCTCGCAAAAGTGCATTCATGTGCTCTTGTCGGGTTAGAGGGGGCAATCATCGAAGTTGAAGTAGATACATCTCGGGGGCTTCCCTCTTTCACGATCGTAGGGCTACCAGATACAGCAGTTCAGGAAAGTCGAGAGCGGGTACAGTCGGCGATAAAAAACGCCGGCCTTATCTTTCCCCGCCAGCGGGTAACAGTGAATCTGGCGCCAGCGGCATTACGAAAGGAAGGGCCCGCTTATGATCTGCCAATCGCCATAGGGGTGCTTATAGCAACAGGGCAAATTATGCCCGAATGGCTGGACGGAATGATGGCGGTAGGAGAGCTGTCGCTGGATGGCTCGCTGCGCCATATTCGTGGCGTGTTGCCGATGGCTGCGTTGGCACACCAAAAAGGGTTTCATCGATTACTGGTTCCGGCAGTCGATGCAAGTGAGGCTGCGCTAATCCAGGAAATTGAAGCAATTCCGGTCAAATCCTTAACTGAGCTGATAAATCATCTCTCGGGCGTCATACCGATTGAGCCTTGCAAGGCAAATAAGCTGCCGGCTTATGTGAATCCTGGCGGCGTTGATTTTCGGGAGATCAAGGGTCAGGAACATGTCAAGCGTGCACTTGAAGTTGCTGCGGCGGGTAGTCATAATATGCTCATGATGGGTCCGCCCGGATCAGGGAAGACATTGCTGGCGCGAGCGTTGCCTTCGATTTTGCCTAGAATGACGATTGAAGAGGCGCTTGATGTCACCCGAATCTACTCGATTGCCGACTTACTGCCTGAAGACGTACCATTGATACAGTCCCGCCCTTTTCGTGCACCCCACCATACAATTTCCCACGCCGGACTGGTGGGTGGTGGGAATTGGCCTCGTCCGGGTGAAATTTCTTTGGCTCATCGCGGCTTATTGTTTCTAGATGAACTACCGGAATTTGGAATGAGAGTCCTAGAAGTGTTGCGACAACCGATGGAAGATAAAGTGGTGACCATCAGCCGGGCACGCGGGACACACTCATTTCCGGCCAACTTCATGCTGGTTGGAGCGATGAATCCCTGCCCTTGCGGCTATTTTGGCGACCCGATTCGAGAATGCACGTGCTCTCTATCTGCTGTTACGCGATATCAAAAAAGAATATCCGGTCCGCTGCTGGATCGTATTGATATTCATATCGAAGTACCAAGAGTCAATTTTGAGAAGCTGACGGATAATAGACTGGGTGAATCATCATCTCAGATTAGGGAACGTGTGGAAGCTGCCCGAGTTCGGCAGCGTGAGCGATTGGGAAAAATTGGCTTAATCTGCAATGCTGATCTAGGCCCAGCAGGAGTGCGCAGATATTGCGAGCTAGATGATGCCGGCAAGGCGCTCATTCGCCAGGCTATGAACCAGCTCCAGCTTACAGCGCGCGCTTTTCATCGCGTGCTAAAATTAGCACGCACGATCGCAGATCTTGTGGGAGAAGAATCAATTTCCACGAATCATTTGGCGGAAGCGCTGCAGTATCGACCGCGGCGCTGGGGCTAAACCTTATCATCGCTCTCTGATACCGATACAATATTAATGTTTTTTTTATTGCATCTATCGTAAATCTGAAGGGAATTTGATATGGCAAAGTTGTTATCACTGCCTAAACCAAGGTTGGAAAGTTCGGCCTCGCTAGAAGAAATGATCTATCGTCGCCGTTCTGTTAGGAATTATGCTCCTAAAGAGGTAAACCTTGAAGAGATTGGGCAGCTTCTCTGGGCGGTACAAGGGAGAGCCGATACTCCAGCATACCGTACCACGGTTCCTTCTGCCGGGGCGTTATACCCGCTCGAGGTCTATGCTGTTCTTATAGATGGTGTTTATCATTATGAACCTAGCGAACATGCCTTGCGCTCGTTACAAGATGTCGATCAAAGAATGGAACTTTGTCGGGCGGCATATAATCAAAATTTTATAAGGCAGGCACCGCTAACCATTGTGCTAACCGCAGTATTTGCACGAATTGAGGGAAAATATGGACGGGCACGCGGCCCCCGTTACGTTTACATCGAGGCAGGGCATGCAGCCCAAAACTTATTGCTGCAAGCCGTAGCCCTTGGACTGGGAAGCGTTCCCGTCGGTGCGTTTGATGATCAAAAAGTAAAGTCAATCTTGAGACTTCCTCCAAACCATGAACCACTCTATTTGCTTCCGGTTGGCCGTCCGCGATAGCGTCTTGCGATAAGGGGTGCCGGCTTTTTTCCATGAGCGGCTCTTTTATAGGCAAGCATGTTTTTCAATATTCTCTAGCCGGCGGCTGATAGAACATGGAGCCTGAAGCGGGCAACCCATATTGGATTGAAAAAAAGCAAACGAGCGCTCCAGAGATCATCGCCTTGCTGCCCCCCTATGGATGACCATGATTATCAGGAAAAGCGCTCCCCCCCGCTTGATAATTAGGTCCCACAGATATCCGCAGGCTCGACGAATCTTGCCGTGGGCGTCTGTTTAAAGGGTCGCCCGCTCTATTTATTCAAAACGAAGGAAATGTAAATTTGTTACAGTTAATCGAAGAAGTAATTTGGATTTCGAATTAATGAAAATAGTGAAAGGTGATTTTTCCTTGTAATGATCGGGATTAACAGAGCTAATCTTATTTAAGGGCGATCTGGGTCAGGATATCATCTAGTACTTCATCTGTTGAAATCTAAACTTCCATCAGTCTGAGTCTCCTATGGCTGTATAGGGATGATTCAATGTGTCTAAGAGTTTATAAACAAGAGATGACTGTACTTAATAAAACCCAAATGCGAGAAAGGAGAACGCATATATACTTTTTCCCCTACTGGCGGCTGTTTCTTTCGGTGGCCTCAGAGATGATATTTAAGGCAAATCCGGATTCATGAAAGCAATTAGGCTGAGAGGAAATGGAACATTTGACTTACGCTATAGGTCTTGCCGGAAGAAAGCCGGAGAGTGGCGCTTGGTTTTGCGAATAGGATTGGCATCTCATTGGATTGTGAGCCTGAATAGTTAAAAGTCAGATTAATGTTGGGGGGGAGAGCATAGGACAACGAGATGCAAAGCAATGATGGAGATGATAAGCAATCCGCCTTCGAGTATAATCGCGATGTAAGGGTGGCATTTTAATTGCAGCCATAATTAGGCAAATAAGCTGATTCTGTGGGAAAAAAGATATGAAGCGAAATCAGCGCCAAGCTGAAGATTTATCAATCGAGGAACTTGAAGCAATCTTGGCGCGTAAGAAGATCGAGGCGCGGCAAGAGCGTTTACGTAAATTTCAGCGTAGCGGTCGGGCAATCCCGATTCAAACCGAATCCGCCGATGTTTCACTCATTAAAGATCATGAGACTGAATTAAATTACAGTCTTCCTGAGATTTCCAGCCATGATGCTAATTGGTCAAATCGCGCCCGATCGCTATTAAGCGGATTGTTGTTTGTAATCGAGATCGCCGCGGCTGTTGGCCTGGCATATGTGTTCTTGGCGGGTTTCGGGGTTTTAAAACAGCTCAATCAGGAAGCTGCCGAAGCCATGATAATGCCCACCGCATCGCCAACACCGCTTATTATGGCTGTAGTATTGCCATCTGGGCATACACCTCCAACTTCGCCTGGTGGTGCGGCGCCAAATGAAAATGAAATCCCGGATAATCTGCGGCCATTACTCCAATCAATGCCGCGGATTGAGATTCCAACCCCCGGACCGGAGCAAGCGAAGAGCATCTATATCCCCGCTATCTGGCAATCGCCGGCGCCAGTGGTTCAAGGCGATGAATGGGAACATTTGAAGAAGGGAGTTGGACAGCATCTAGGAAGCGCCAATCCTGGAGAACCGGGAAACCTGGTGCTTTCAGCACATAATGATATCTTTGGCGAATTATTCCGAGACCTGGACAGACTTAAGCCGGGGGATAGAATCATTGTCCGGACTGCAACGCAAGAATATATCTATCGAGTAACCGGCTTGCAAATTGTTGAGCCTATGGACGTAAGTATAATGGCAATGACACAGAAGCCAACAGTAACCCTCATTTCGTGCTATCCCTATATGGTAGATGATGAGCGAATTGTTGTGGTTGGCGAGTTGGAAGATGAATGAGCCTGAATACTGGTAAAATGAGTAGTACCTAAGTACCCCTAGAGTACTATTAGTATGAGACAAATCAATGCTGTATTATTAAGATTCAGGGGAGAGTGTGCATGAGTAAGAAGAAAAAGAAGAAGCGACGGAGTAGACCAAACATCCCGGCGACAAGTCGTCAGCCGGCAGCCGGCGCTTCCTCAAAGATGGTATCGGCTAAAACCCAATCTAATAGCTTTAATCCCGATTACGCCTACGTCGTTCATGACCTTAAACGAATTGGCGTCTTGGCGGGAAGTATTATTGTAATAATGGTTATCCTGGCTTTTTTCTTCGGTTAATTGGCAGCTAGGTATCGTTTGAGGAATTGATTTATGTCTGAGGCCTCCCAAAACAATCGCCGTCCTGTGGGTCTCAGTCTGCGATGGCGAATCACGCTCCCATATATTCTCCTGGCCTTTATTCTGGGGCTGGGAGCGACTGTTGTTGTTAACCGGCTGCTCAACGAAAGCGAACAGCAGCGATTCTGGCGTCAGTTGTCCGATAGCGGAAAGCAGGCTACGAATGCTGTTGTACGTACCGAGGACGATCTGCTTAGAGTTGAGCGGTTGATTTCAAATACCGAAGGCGTGATTGATGCAGCGGCTCTGGCTGACGCTGAAGGATTACGTGAACGAGTTTTGCCGCTGGTTGTAAATGCAAATCTGGATGCGGCGGCCATTTTGGATTGCGACGGTAATAGCTTGTTGGCTGTTCGTCATCGTCCGGATCAGGCATCGGGCAGTTATGAAAGACCGATCCGGGGTGAGAGTTTTTACGCTGATTGGGGCTTCGTTCAGCAAGTTCTCAATCCGCCGCTTGGGGATGATGAATATGATGACTGGGTTGGCGATAAGCGAGCCGGGCTTGAGCGGGTTTATGTGGGAGATCAAGAGATTCTTGTGTTCTTTATTGCTGGCCCGCTTCGTGATGCCGAAGGACAAATTGTTGGGGCGGTTTTAGTTGGGCAGTATGTTGAAAGCTTGGCAAAATCAATCAGTGTTATCGCAGGCGCAAATATATCGATCTATAGCCTGGTTGATGGCCATATCTTGGCCAGCACCCTAGAGGCGGAAGACTCTAATCAATTTAAGCTTTCATCTAACACAATTGAATCTATTCAAAATCCAGAGGGAAGTCACGGCGCAGTTCGAACTATTCGAATTGCTGGAAGCTCTTACGGCGAGGTACTCACTCCTCTTCAAGTACGAAACAGAACTGAAACGCTAGGGGTTATGGGAATATCACTTATCGCCGATCCATTTGAAAGTGCGGTCATTGAGAATGCAATTCTTGTAGCCAGAATAGGCGCTATTTCGCTGCTTGCAGTAGTCGCTATCGGGTTGCTTATCGCAAATTCGATTACTCGCCCGCTGAGAAAACTTGCTCGAGCCGCAAACGAAGTAGCTGATGGTAATCTGGACACAATTATTCCTGAAAAGGGCGGGGGCGAGATTGTAATTCTTGCACATAGTATGAACCGATTGGTGAAAGATTTGCGTGAGAGCATGGTTTACAGCGGCGATATGAGACCTTCCCTCTCAGATGAAGCCCAGACCTTGATGCAAGAGACGGAACACAATGAGACTTTGCCTCTAGAGGGACGATTTGTTGTCGTATCAGTATTAGCCGTTGGGTTGAAGGGTCTTTCTGAAGATTCCTTGGCCGCTAATGCCCCCGAGCTGGTTGTAGAATTGAATGAGTTCATTAATGGCATTACGCCGATTATCTCCGAGCATGGCGGTATGGTCAGTGGATTCGATGGGAATGTTTGCATCGCTAGTTTTGGTTTCCTGCCGCATTCGCTTCCTCCGAAGGTGAGTACGCTGCAGGCCGCCCATGCTGCGATGGAAATTATATCTTTTGTTTCCGAGCAGAATAAGCTGCGTGCTGAAAAAGGATTGGCTATTCAAGGTGTAGGAATTGGGATTTCGACAGGAGAGGTTATAGCTGGTGCAATTGGTATGTCTGATTGTCCGAGCTATACGGTGGTTGGAGAAGCTGTACGTATTGCTTATCAAATTGAGCAGGTTAGTTACAGCCTGGAAGATAATTCGCTTTTAGTCGATGCAGATGCTTATCGATATCTTGGAGGAGCGCAGCAGCATTTCGAGTTTGGTCGAAGTGGTCAATTTACTATGCCCGGCAGCGATGAAGATGTGATGATTTATGAAATCCGGGATCGAAAGCTCCGACTTATCGGCTGATACTCGAAGGAGGCGGATCGATGAAACGAGACGATGGTAGTTTTTGGCTTCTCAGCGCGTTTTCTGTATTTATAATCGGATTGGCAATATGGGTTTTAGCCGTATTGCATGTGAGCGTTGCCACTGCAGCGCCATTTGGGTATAGGCTTGATTTACGCTCACAACTATATTCAGATTATAAGTCGGATCAATTGCCACAGCCGATTCGCATCCTTCGCTTGTCGATTGTCAGGGAAGTTCTTCAGGATCTCGGCTTGTCTGATGATTCTATCGAGGCCAGAATAGCTTCAGGACAATTGGACCTTGAAGAGCTTGTTCCTACCGCTACTGCTCTGAATTTTTCCGGAGATGATCCGCCAACGGTGACGCCTATACCTACATCGACTTCAAGACCTGCTGCGACAAACACGCGAGAGCCAACCACGGCTGCCGA
>DAOVFE010000039.1 GCA_030673085.1 Anaerolineales bacterium
GGCGATAGTCCTGAGCGAATATTTAAACAAAACCCGCACCCGAAGGGGCAAAATTCCCGTAATGGGGGATGTCCCTAAAGGACATCGCTAAAGGAATTTTGAGGGTTTTGTCATTTACTCCAAGTAAAAAGTCATCATGAGGAACTGCTACCCTCTTCACGAGGCCACTAGGCTTCATTCGCAAAGCCACTAGGCTTCATTCTTTAGTAGGGGATTTTGGGGTACCGGGTGGCGCAGAAAGCGGCGAATTTATAGCCGGCGAAACTAGATTGGCTTGAATTTCAGGGGGCAGATGATTGAGGGCGGGGATTAGGAAGTTTCATGACTTACATAGATAAAGGAGTCGGCCAGCCCGGGGGAGAGTCGCGAAAGACGGTTTTCGGTGGAAGTAGTAACGAAAAAGTGACTGATTAAGATAAGCTGAAATGCCTGGCTCGGGTGAAGTTGCAGTTGGCGTGATTGTGAAGTGGGCCGCCGGAAATGCTGAAATTGCAGGTAGATGTGAGCGAAATGGGCCATGAGGCTCGTTTCTACCTGACCAGACGGGAATTAATAAGAGTGCTAATGCCCATATATTATCCGAAGGACAAAACTCTGGTAGAATGGGAATAAGAGGGGGAATTGACTGTAAATCGCGGAGGATTGGATCGTGGCCGATAAGATGGAGCGTTTCACGCAGAGGGCAAGGCGCGTGCTCAGCCTGGCGCACGAAGAAGCTGAACGCCTTCATCATAACTATATTGGGACTGAGCATCTCCTGATTGGGTTGATACGCGAAGAGGGTGGAGGTGCTGGCAGTGTGCTGCGCGATCTAGGACTTGAGATCCCCCGTATAGAAGAAATGGTCAAGCGATTGAGTGGTGTGGGGAATTACACCGGGGGAAGGATAGAACTATCTCCGGGAACGGAGCACGTCCTGCAATTGGCGGTTGAAGAAGCGCGTCGAATGGGCCATCACTATATAGGAACTGAGCATATTCTGCTGGCTTTAGTTCGTGAGGATGAAGGGCTGGGACTAGATGTCATGCGGCATCTTGGCGTCACACCCGAGCAAATCCGCCGGCAGACACGGCGGGTTCTGCAAGAAGGGACTTCTCGTCGTGGGGCTAAGCCAAGCCGCGCGAGTCATAAAGAAACCAAAAGTAAAACGCCATTAGTTGATCAACTAGCCACCGACCTTACAGCAATGGCCGAGGACGGCAAGCTGGATCAAGTTATCGGCCGGCAAACCGAAATCGAGCGGGTGATTCAGATATTGGCGCGGCGCACCAAAAATAACCCGGCGCTGATTGGCGAGCCCGGCGTGGGCAAGACGGCAATTGTTGAAGGGCTGGCTCAGCGTATTGTCGCTAATGAGACGCCTGGACCATTGATCGGTAAGCGTTTGCTTCAGTTGGATGTAGGCTCACTGGTCGCAGGCACGATGTATCGAGGGCAGTTTGAGGAAAGGTTAAAGCGAGTAATCGACGAGTTTAAAAGCACTGGCTCGATTCTATTTATTGATGAGGTTCATATGCTGGTTGGAGCGGGATCGGCCGGGTCATCTATAGATGCGGCCAATATTCTCAAACCAGCTCTCTCGCGAGGCGAGTTGCAGGTTATCGGCGCAACAACTCTTGATGAGTATCGTAAGCATATCGAAAGCGACGCGGCTCTCGAGCGCAGATTCCAACCAGTGATGATTGAGGAACCAACGGTTGAGGAGACAATAGAGATTCTTCGTGGGGTAAAAAAGCCCTATGAAGAGCATCATAGGCTGTTGATCACGGATGAGGCGATTAAGGCGGCGGCCAACCTTTCATCTCGATATGTTACCGAACGTTTCCTGCCAGATAAGGCAATTGATCTGATTGATGAGGCGGCGTCGCGGGTACGGATGTATAAGAGCCCGGAAGCGCTCTTGCTGAAACAACTGGCGGGTGATCTGCAAAAAACGAGAAAGGCGCGGGCCAAGGCTCTCGAAGAGAATCAAGTTGAGGAAGTGGAGAGGCTCCGTCTTAAAGAAACGGAGCTTAATGATAAGCTGCGCCAGCTGCCAGCTCAATGGGATCGAAGAGATAAGTGGTTCAATGTTACGGTCGATGATATAGCTGAAGTAGTGGCAATGTGGACGGGCATTCCGGTAACGGAGATTGCTCAGGAGGAATCCGACCGTCTTCTGCAAATGGAAAAATCGCTTCATCAAAGGATTGTTGGCCAAGATGAAGCAATCGGAACCATTTCCAAGGCTGTTCGCCGAGCACGGGCCGGATTAAAAGATCCAAAGCGACCCATTGGCTCGTTCATTTTCCTGGGACCGACTGGTGTGGGAAAGACGGAATTGGCTAAAGCGCTGGCCGAATTTCTATTCGGCACAGAAGACGCGTTAATACAGATCGACATGTCCGAGTTAATGGAACGTCACGCCGTCAGCCGCCTGGTCGGTGCTCCGCCGGGCTATGTTGGATATGATGATGCTGGTCAATTGACCGAGGCGATTCGTCGCCGGCCATATTCGGTTATAGTCTTCGACGAAGTCGAAAAAGCACATCAAGAAGTGAATAATATGCTTCTTCAGATTATGGAGGAGGGTCATCTTTCAGATGCCCGCGGCCGTTTAGTCGATTTCCGAAATACGATCATTGTGATGACATCCAATGTTGGGGCCGAACTGATCCAGCGTCAAGGCCAGATCGGGTTCAACCTGAAGATGGATGAAAAGAATGAAGAACGAATGGCACACAATGAGATGCGGAATAAATTAATGGAAGCTTTAAAGCGCGTCTTTAAACCAGAGTTTCTCAATCGTGTGGATGCAACAATCGTGTTTCATTCACTGACTAAGGATCAGATTAAGCAGATCGTTGATTTGGAGCTGAACAAAGTTGCGCAACGTTTGACCGAACATGGGATCGAGTTGTGTTTCACTGAAGATGCATGCCAGGCCCTGGCTGACCTTGGATATAGTGTCGAGATGGGCGCTCGCCCATTGCGGCGAGTAATTCAGGATAAGGTCGAGGACTCGCTCTCAGATGCTCTGCTGACAGGTGAGTATAAAGAAGGAGATCATATCTTGGTTGATGTTCATGCGGGCGAAGTAGTTCTAAGCCGGGAGAGTGTCGAGCCGGAAGACGAGGCGCAAGAGGAAATGCTGCCGACCAGCTGATATTCGGCGTTTTGAATGTCAGGTAGCTGATGCAACGTTATAGCCCGGCTGAGTAGTCGGGCTTTTATATATGGCCGGGCGCATAGCCGATCATTTAGAGGAGAGTCGGTGGCTAAAGCTAAGACGCAATACGTTTGCCAGCAGTGTGGAAAGACGGCGGCTAAATCGTTGGGTAGATGTCCGCAGTGTGGCGCGTGGAACAGTATGGTGGCTGAAACTGTTGTCCCGCGGAAACATTCAAAGGCGCGTGCTGGCCTTCCATACGGAAGCCGTCCGAAGCGTCTGGCGGAGATCGAGGGAGATGTCGAAGAGCGGATACCGTTGCCAATCGGCGAATTTTCCCGCGTACTGGGAGGCGGCGTCGTCCCCGGATCACTGGTCTTAATTGGTGGCGATCCAGGGATTGGCAAATCGACTCTGATTCTGCAAGCGGCGATGGCAATGGCATCGGCAGGGCCTGTGCTCTATATTTCGGGCGAAGAGTCGCAGCGCCAGATTAAAGCTCGAGCTCTTCGGCTGGCAAATGGAAAAGACCTTCCGGATGAACTTTTTCTTTTAACTGAAACCGATCTTGATCAGATCATTGCTCATATCCAGGAGCTGGGACCCAGGCTGGCAGTAATCGACTCGATTCAGGCGGTGCACATTACCGAGATCGAATCCGGCGCCGGTTCGATTGTTCAAGTGAGAGAGTCGGCTTCCAGATTGCAGGCGTTAGCCAAATCTTCTGCGATTTCCATATTTTTGATTGGGCATGTTACTAAGGAAGGGGCGATTGCAGGTCCGCGCGTTTTGGAGCATATTGTCGATACTGTACTTTATTTAGAGGGAGACGCATTTCACACCTATCGCCTTTTACGTTCGGCGAAGAACCGGTTCGGGGCGACAACCGAGATAGGAGTCTTTGAAATGCAGCCCTCCGGCATGGTAGAAGTAGCCAATCCTTCTGAAGCATTCCTTGCCGAACGGGTAGTGAATTCGCCAGGCTCGGCGATTGCGGTCATTATTGAAGGCACTCGACCGTTGCTGGTAGAAGTCCAGGGTTTGACCAGTAACACATCCTTTGGCCACCCAAGACGCACTGCGAATGGCATTGATTTTAATCGCCTATTGCTAATTATTGCGGTGCTTTCCCGTAGGGTTGGGCTGCGATTGGCAGATCAGGATGTATTTGTCAATATCGTCGGCGGCCTTCGAGTGAGTGAGCCGGCAGCCGACTTAGCCGCTGCGGTCGCAATCGCGTCTTCACTGAAGAACCAGCCCTTGCCGACCGATATGGCTTTCATCGGCGAGGTGGGCCTTTCGGGGGAATTGCGTGCAGTCAGTCGACTTTCAACCCGGCTAAGAGAGGCCGTAAAGCTTGGTTTTAGCCGGGTTATTGTCCCTAAAAGCGGTCGGCTGGACGGGGGAAATGTGGATAATTTAAAGGTGTTGCGCGCCGGGACGATAAAAGAGGCCATAAGGCGTGCAGTATGAACGAGAAATGGGTTGCGGCTAGGCGGTGTTTGTCATACTAATGTCCAGAACAAATAGTACACATGGCTGGCTTGAGTGATTTGGGCTGGCTTGCTGTAACTGAACCCTCGATTCTGAAGTTTCAAATAACGCCGGAATACAAGGTCCAACCCTGAAATACTTTAAGGTTACCCAACCTTAAAAAATTCAAAAATCTTATCGGCGTTAATACCACCATATATGGGTGCCGTTGGCGCAGAACAGGGATATCTTTGACTATACGCGGATCATTTGAAAAGAAGGCGCGGTTCGTTCATTAAATTCCGGTCGAGTGATGGGCTGAAAATTTTTAACATTTGCTCTCCTTAAAAATTGGATTCTTTTTAGGTTTTTTCAGGCTTATTGCATTGAACGAGGAATGCTGTTCTGCTACAATTTTGTAGCCTGGATTATTAATATTAATCTACTATAGAGCAACATATTTTTCCTCGGATTTGCTTGGTACAAACCGCTGCCTCCCCGGCAGCTAGTTGCTCAATGCTGGTCTTGACTTTGATAGGCAATATATTGATCTATAAACCCACAGGGGGGTGCGGTGGTTGTCCTTTCTGTGGGAGGTGTGCATGAGCGTAGAGCGATATTGGGAAGCTGCTTTAGGGCAACTTCAAATGGAGATTCCGCGGGAGTCGTTCAACACCTGGGTGCGCGACGCAGAGTTGATCTCCCATGAGGATGGTTTATATATCATTGGAGTTCAAAATGCTTACGCACGCGATTGGCTTCAAGACCGGTTGTATTCAACCGTGTGTCGGATTCTAACGGGAATTGTTGGGCACACTGTGGATGTGCGATTTATCATCTGGCAGGGAGATTTCATTGAAGAGCAAGCGCAACCAATATTGCCAAAAACATCGCAGAGCGGGAATCACAATAGCCGGGTCAAATCTAATTTGAGCTATTCGTTTGATGACTTTATTGTTGGGCCAAGCAATCGTCTTGCGCATGCCGCCGCCATGGCGGTGGCAGAGAGCCCGGCAGGTGCTTATAATCCGCTTTTCCTATATGGCGGCGTAGGCCTGGGAAAGACTCACTTGCTTCACGCGATCGGGAATGCATGTTCATCCGCAGGCCTTCAAACCCTCTATGTTTCATCTGAGAAGTTCACTAATGATCTAATCAATGCAATTCGCACTCATAAGACCGATTCGTTCAGGGAATGCTACCGGCGAATCGATATATTGTTGATTGACGATATACAATTTATCGCCGGCAAAGAATCAACTCAGGAGGAGTTTTTCCATACCTTCAATGAGCTACATAGCCATAATAAGCAATTGGTTATTTCATCTGATCGTAGGCCCAAGGCGCTGGTTACGCTAGAAGAACGATTATGCTCGCGATTTGAGTGGGGCTTGACTGCTGATATCCAGCCACCCGATTTTGAAACTCGCATGGCCATATTGCGAACTAAAGCCGAACGGTCCAGGCACGAGATCGATTTTCGTTTATTAGAAATCATCGCTCGCCGAATCAAAAGCAATATCCGTGAGTTAGAAGGAGCATTAAATCGTGTTTTGGCTATGTCTGACCTGAATGGCTTGCCGCTGACGTCCGAGCTAATTGAATCGGCTATTACCGACCTGCTTCCGCGTAGAGAAGCGATAACTGCTCAGCAGGTTATTGATGCAGTAACAAGACAATTCGGTGTAGAAGAAGAACGAGTCCTAAGTCCGGAGAGATCGCGTGAAGTTGCATTGCCACGACAGGTGGCTATGTATTTGTTGCGGCAAGAAGTCGGCTTTTCGCTGACGGAGGTAGGAAAAGCACTTGGTGGACGCGACCATACTACAGTGATGTATGGTTGTGACAAGATAGCCAGCCGTCTGGAGACCGACGATGGGCTTCGAAGGAATGTGCTAGCTGCGCGAGAATTGCTTTATGATCAGGTTCGCGTAGGCGCTTAGGGCAATCAGTGGCTTATAGGACGATAAGAGGATATTGAAAAGGATATGTGCCTTTGAAAGATTAAGCCAGAGATGGATAGTGACTTCGCTCCCGGCCCATATCTAGTGGAACACGGGAAAAGGCCAAGATGCCTGTCGGCTTGATGAACGAGCCTGCCGGCATCGAAAAAGGGGTGTAAGCTTCTATGAGGATTTTTCTTGCACTGGCAAATAGCTTTTTTTCTTTTTATAAAAAAAGCTCCTTTGATAATTCAGTTGTAAATATGTGTCATAATTTGGTATTATATTAATGCAAACCGCTTCTTGCTATTTGCGTCGGCAGACAACAGTACTATAAGGGTACGAGTGACTCAAGAAGGCTGACAAGGCCCGATGGCACTCCAATATTTGATACTTGATTCTCCGCACGCCCCGCAGGCGGCGGTTTGCTTTTTTAATGGCATAGAATGAGGCCACTGAAAAAAGCATCCTCCAGTAGGGGAAATTCCTTTCTCGTCTTTGGGCTTTTTTCAGTGTATTCATAGAATCGATGCCGCCGGGACGGATATTAAGTTGCTGATGGTGTCCGGAAAGTCGAGTAATGCGCCGGGGATAAACCCCGGGGGGAATTCATCTCATCTAGCCCAATATCTACTAGCTCAATATCTACTAGCTCAATTAGAGAAGCGAGACAGGGTCTACATCGATGATCCAGCCTTGGGTCAGGTTATCAGGGATAAGGGAGACCGGATCGGCGGCGCGGAGCACTAGTTGCCAGCGGTAATCCCCGCGCAGCCGTTGGTAGAAGCAGGGAACCGGACCGATTAGATCGGCCGCCATTTCAGATTGCGCAATGCGCTGCCTGAGGACATCAGCCAGACGTTTCGCTTCTTTACGGGCGCTTGATAATGAAGTGTGGCGATAAATCAAGCGGGTTAGGCGCCGGAATGGCGGGAAGCCAAGATCTTTCCGGTGGCGGACTTCCTGCTGGTAGAAAGCTTGGTAGTCATGCTTGGCGGAGTTGAGTATAACGTAGTGATCGGGCTGGTAGGTCTGTAAGATGACACGACCGCCGAGCAAACTCCGTCCGGCCCGCCCGGCAACTTGGATTAAGGTTTGGAAGGTGCGCTCAGCAGCTCGAAAATCAGGGAGATTGAGGCCGACGTCGGCGGAGACAACGCCAACCAGCGTAACCAAGGGGAGATCGAGACCCTTGGCAATCATCTGTGTTCCGATGAGAACATCCGCCCGATGGGTTGCGAAATGAGCCAGAATGATCTGATGTGCGCCCTTCGATCGGGTGGTATCCCGGTCCCAACGCAGTGTGCGCGCATTGGGAAAGAGCTCAAGCAGTTCCTGCTCGATGCGTTGAGTGCCGGCTCCAAATTGCTTGATGCGATCGCTGCCACAATTAGGACAAGTGGGTGGCAACTGGCGATGGTAACCGCAATGATGACACAGCAATTCTTTTTGGGCTGTGTGATAAGTGAGAGGCATTTCACAGCGAGGGCAATGTAAAACATATCCGCAGTCCCGACAAAACACATAAGTTGAGGCGCCGCGACGATTCAGGAAAAGGATGGCTTGGTGACCGGCAGAGAGGGTTTCGTTCAGAGCTTGCATAAGAGCCCGGCTGAAGAGGGAGCGATTGCCGGCCCGAAGCTCCTGCCGCATATCTATGACTGAAACCGGGGGTAATTCAGTCATAGCCGCCTCTGATGTCACATTCCTATAGTGAGAATGCACTCCTAATCTGTCGGCCTGATCCTTCAAGCGCCGTTGGTGACCAAGGATTCGTTTGGGAAGCTCAAGTCGTTGGATTTGACCACGAGTGGCCCGATAGGTAGTAGTTATATCCGGGGTTGCGCTTCCCAAGATGCACACAGCGTTGAGAATTTGGGAATAGGCAAGCGCAGCCTCGCGGGCATGGTAATGTGGCGCTCGACCTTGTTCTTTGTAAGAATCATCGTGAGATTCATCGAGGACGATTAGGCCAATATTCGGCAGCGGCGAGAACAGAGCGCTGCGGGCGCCAACAATCACCGGCAATTGGCCAAGACGGCTGCGGCGCCAAGTATCATAACGTTCACCAGCCGAAAGCTGTGAGTGTATCAAGCCCACTTGGCCGGGAAAGCGCGCCAGGAAACGGCGCACGGTCTGGGGAGTGAGAGCAATTTCGGGGACCAGAATTAGCGCGCCGCGGTTCAGCTTCAACGTCTCTGCAACGGCGCGCATATAGATTTCGGTCTTGCCCGATCCTGTAACCCCGTGAAGGAGAAAAGGGGTAACTGGTTCAGAGACTGCCTGTCGGATCGCAGCGTCGATCTCCTTCCATGCAGTATCCTGGTCGCGGGTAAGCTGGGGAGGGGAGGAGGGGACAAAGTCGAGTGCGGCCAGCGGATCTCGCCACACCTCTGCTTCGCTGAGAATGATCAGGCCTTTATCTTCTAGATATCGCAAGTCGGCCAGCGATCCGCCGCTTTCAGCGTACAGCCAGGTTACCTCGAGCGGCTCACCCTCCGCGATCAAGGTGGCTACAATTTTCATACGGCGCCGTGAAGCATTTGATCCGGGGCGCCCCAGACGATTAGTGGCGGCCCGCGTTGCTTCAGGATGTAGGGCCAAGCGAGCGGTGCGCACCTGATGGGCGTGTACCTTGGGTGGATTGAGCACCGATTCGCGCTGGATGATTCCCCGGCGAAGGAGGCGATCGGCGGCTCGACTCCAATTGACGCGCGGAATGGCGCGATTGATTTGCCGCCCGCGGAGCGGGCCACGGCGCTTAAGAAGTGAAACTAAACGGGATTCAAGCCGGTCTTGGATTGGGGTGTCGGGTTTTTGAAGAGTGTACCGGCTGTCTGTCTGTTGGCTGAGGCCCGGTGGAATCATCAAGGTCATGCAATCGATTGCTGGAGCGAGCGTCTGAAGTTGAAGCCAAAGGGCAAGCTTGAGTTGAGCCAAAGTGAGTACCGGCTCAGGGTCGATGAGTCTCTCGATAGGCCGCGTCTCGGCGATGGTGGATGAGTCAAGTAGGGAGAGAACGATACCCTGGGCGCGGCGTGACCCAAATGGAACGACGACCAAATGGCCAGGACGCACACGTCCTTCGAGTGCAGGAGGAATGTGATAATCGAAGCTCCCGCGGATAGGTGGCAGGTTGACGGCTACCTTTGCGTACATAGGCCATGTTGCCTTGAAGGAGTAGACATGCTGTTTATCGGCCACATCGAAAAATAGAATTAAGGCGTGTGTTCATGAGTCGATGGAAATCCTCCATAATGTCGTTCCGGCATTGGGATACGCCGGTGATTATGCGATTACTGATTTAAACTAGGCTAATGACCTCAATTGATCCGGCTAGAATAGTATAGCGCGGATCAAAAGAACTTCATTCGGTAGGATCGCTTATATTATTTATTGGAGTCGATCCATCAGGAAACAACCCAGTCTAAAGATCGCCAGACATTCAACTGAGAGTGTTGAACAAGAGACACTTGCCGAAAGGGACACTCTTTTATGGGCAAATTTGTTTTTCAACATCCTCTTAA